>JAEWBA010000368.1 GCA_023391395.1 Pseudomonadota bacterium | reverse complement strand
AGTGTCAACAGGCAGAACCCCAGCAGGAGATGCGCGGCGGCAGTCGGTGATATCGCGTGCAGTCTCACGGAGAATCCTTGCGCCTCCGGTCAGAAGCTGTGCTGCAGCTGGACATAGAAAGCCCGGCCCGGCAACGGCAAATCGAAGGGAATATTGCCCGGCGCGAAACTCGGTTCGCGCGCGTCGCGATCGAAGAGATTGAGCACGATCGCGCGGAAATCCCAGTTGCCGGCGATCTTTTCGCGCCGCAGGCTCAAATCGACCGTCGTGTAATCGGCGATCGGCGGCCTCGGATCTCCCGGTTGGCGTTTGCGATCGGCGACATGGTTGACTGTGGCGCCAAGCTGCCAGAAGGGCGCAAAGCGCCAATCGCCGCGCAGGAAGATGCGCTTGTGCGGTGCCAGCCCGGCATCCTGCTGAGTCAGCTCGTCGATGGAGCGCTGCAGCGACAGGCTGCCGGTCAAGCGCAAGGTGCGCGAGGCATCCCAAGTCGCCTCGAATTCCAGTCCGCGCCCGGTCTGGTCGCCGGCGTTTTGCGCGGTGGACCCGGTGGTGGGATCGGCATTCGGCACAAAGCGGATGATGTCGCGCATGCGATAGCGGAATAGGCTGAGCGTGGTGTGCAGATTCGAGGCCGCCTGCCAGGACACGGCCAACTCGTCCGTGACGATGGTTTCCGGACGCAGATTGGGGTTGCCCGTCGAAACCGGATTGTTGATGTTGTATTGCTCGGCAAAGGACGGTGCCCGGAAGGCCCGGCCATGCATGGCCTTCACCACGACGTTGTAGGCGGCATCCCACACCAATGCCAGACGCGGATTGGTGGTGCCGCCGAAATCGGAATAGCGGTCATGGCGCACGCCGGCAGTCAAGGTCCAGTCCTTGGCGAAATTCCATTCGTCCTGGGCAAAGACATAACTCAGATGTCGCTTGTGCGGCTGCATGTAGACCAGTGCAGGATTGCCGGTAGCATCCACCAACCCGCCCAGGGGAACGAATACCGGCCCCACTCCGGGCACGGTGACGATATTGTAGTTTTTCGTCTCCGGTGCCTCATACAAATCCTCCACCCGGAAACCCGTGCCGATACGCAAACGGTGACGATCGAAGCCTGTGTAATAGGCTGACAGACTGGCATGCGAATGACGCTCAGAATGACCGGGATTGCCGATCACGCCGCTAGGAAATGCGCCACCGAATGCACCAGGAGGAAAAAGCATGTATGCGGGGCTACCGGGTCTCTGCTTGATGTCGTAGTAACCTACTTCTCCGGCCACTTCCCAGTTTCGCGCAAAGTTGGCATTTCGGTAGCTCAAATCGAGATACAAGCGCGATTCCGGCGCACGGCTATGGGGGTCGAGACTTTCAGCAAGTCCTGCGCCGATGCCGACCTGTCGCTGCTGATACCCGGCTCGAAAGCGCCAATCCTGATAGGACAGGTCAGCTCGTGCGTCCAAGGCGTTCCGAACTGCGTTGATTCTTCCCGGGGTCAGCGAGGCCCTGGTGCCGAATTGCCTGTCCAGCAAGGACTGGAGATCCTCCTGAATCACTCCCTTCTGGCCGTCAGTATGGCCGACGCGGAGAAAGAAAGCCGCTTCCAGTGGTCCAAGGTTGCCTCCGTGCTGTATCCAGGCGTCGCGGGTATTGAAGCTGCCCACCCGAATACCATACTCGGTGCCCTTGATGTCGGCCGCAGTCTTCGTAATGATGTTGATGACACCGGAGAACGCGTCGGCGCCATACAATGCGGACCCCGGTCCGCGGATCACCTCGATACGCGCCACATTCTCAAGCGGCATGCCGCCCCAAGCCAATCCCCGGTCCCCGACAAACACATTGGTAATCGGCAGTCCATTGACCAGCATGAGCACTTGCGGGTTGTAGCTTGTGAAGATGCCGCGAAAACTGTAAATCGGATGCGAAGCGAGAGACGAGAATGAGACATGCAAACCCGGCACGCTCTTCAAGACATCGTCTAGATCGATCGCTCCCATCGCCTCGATCTCCTTGGCGGTAATCACGGTCGCAACTGCAGGTGCCCGGGCGATGGCCTGTTGGCTACCGGTTGCGATGCTGACGAAGGACTTGTCGCCATAAGAGAGCGCAAGCTCTTCTTCCTCCGATGTTTGTGCCGACGCGCAGCCAAGCCATGCAAGAGCCATGCATGCCGTAAGCATGTGAACCCGCAATCGGTACGGACGCCGCATCGAGTTCTCCCTATTACTGTTTTAGTGATTCGGCAATGGATGAGCGTCGCTCATTACCGATCGTCCTTATTGTGTCTTTACACCGCGCCAAGTACGGTGCGCCGGGCCGCCGTACTCGATATCGCGGCACGACAACGCATACAAGCTGCCTTCGGAGTTTTCCGATGCTTCAATGAAGCAGGGCTGCATGCCCGCCAGGAATACCGGAAAAATAAAAAGCGAACACTCTTTCTGCGTCAATCCGATATCGGCCCCCAAAGCCGCTACTAAAGCGGCGTAATTCATTTTCATGCGCCACCGGCCCTTGAGCAGCTCTTTCTCAATGGCGAACGCCAACCGAAGGTGCGGCCCCTCGTCCAAGCCCAATTGACGGGCCAGGTCCAGCATCGGCCGAATACGTTCATCACCGTTAATGAGCGGACGACCGTAACCGCCGATGCTGCGGTGCTGCTCGAATTCTTCGCGCAAGCAATCGACCAAGGCAACGCCATTTTCAATGCGCTCTCTTGTACAGATGAGGAAATGGATGGCACGAGCAAAAATTCCGCCGCCGTAAATAGCCGCCTCCGACACCGCGAGCGCCGCAGCCACGCCCAGTGCTCCCGTGCTGCGCGAACTCCCGGCCAGCGCCGCCACCCGGTTGTTCCACAGGCGTACATCCGGATAACTGGTGTAGGTCCAGATCGCATGCATCAGGCGCAATTGCTGTGGTGTGAAACGGCGTCCGGTGATGCCGAACACATACAGCTCCATCCAGTCCATGTCCTTGAGCTCGCGATGCAGGTCGTGACCACGGAAGATCACGTGGCTGCCGGGGAAGAAGGTACCCATGCGGCTCTTGAGGACGCCGACGTTTTGCATCAGGAAGTCCGGACCCTTGTTCGGGGCGCTCATGCCGGCTCTCCGCTATGCGGCTCTTCCAGTTCCACTGTCCCGAAGGGGAATTTCTTGTAGCCGAGCGGACGCTGCTCCACTGCATGCGCTGCAGCACCGGGCAGACGCAACAGCAGGTGGACCATTTCGCCCTGCTCGGGCGTGAAGTCGAGGTCGGCCAGCGCGGCGGCGGCGACGCCGGACAGCGCCAGCGGATGCTTCGCCATGTCTTGCAAGGCCGGATAATTCCGTTGCAGCCATGGCAGGCGCGGTCCGACCTCGAACCGCGCCAGGCAGGCCAGAAGCTGCTTCACCGGCAAGGCCGTGCTGACACCATGCGGGTCGAAGCCCGGAACATGCTCGGGCGTCGGCCAGATGCTGCCGGGAGCCCTCATGTCTTGGGTCATCCAACGCTGCCAGGCGCCGACATCGGTGCCGCAATCCTGCCAGGCTGCCATCGCCAGGAAGACCTCACGGCCGCCCGCCAGTTGCCCGGCACCGACCGCCAGCGCGGCCATCAGCGAGGATGCGGCGGTCGAGCCGCACACGCCGCCGCACATCGCGGCATGCACCGAAGCGTCGCGCGGGCCGGGATTGGCGAGCGCGACCGCGAGTGCTTCCAGCATGTCCGCCTGCTGTGCCGTCGGGGCTTCCTCGTGGAACAGCAGGTAAAGCATTTCGACCCAGCGCGCCTGCCCGATCATCTCGCCGTAGACGTCATAGCCGCGGCAGTAGGCGGCACGGGCGGTGAAGGGATTATCGGGTTCGGCCTCCTCGTTCCAGATATTGCTGCGAATCGTATGCGGCTTGTCTTGTTTGCTCATGTGGTGCTTCCGATTGGTTTTATGCTCACATCTGGCTGGCCAGCACGCGCATGCGCACCCCCATCAAAGGCACCTCCTCCGGATCGATCAGCACATCCAGCAAGGTGGGTCCGTTTCGCGCGCAAATCGCCTCGACGTCTAAGCGTTGCAGGTCCTCGGGCGAAGCGATGGTATGCGCCTCCGCACCGAGGGCACGCGCCAGGGCCGCGAAATCGGTGGGCGGCAAATCGCAACCGATCTGTTCCGCTCGGGCGAGACGCTGGCCATGCTTGACCATGCCCAAGGCACGGTCATTCAGGACCACGAATACGACTGTCAGGCGCTGCGCGACGGCGACGGAAATCTCCTGGCCATTCATCAAGAGGCTGCCATCGCCGGTGATGCACACCACGGGCATATCCGGATTGGCGGCCGCCGTACCGACGGCACCGCCGATGGCCCAACCCATGGGCGCAAAATTCATGACCACGCGCAGCCAGCCGCCGTCACTCTTGCGTCTTCCCGCCTCGCGCTTGCGGCTGCCGCCGCCGAACCGCCTTTCGGCCTTGCGCCTATCCTGCGGATGCAGGTAATGCACGGCCCAGGAAGCGCTGTTGCCGGTATCGGCCAGAAAGCGCGTCGTCGGCGGGAACAGGCGCCCCAGCTCGCGCATCAGTCGTTGCGGCTTGATGGGAGTGGCATCGCTTGCGTATTTTTCCGGCGCGGCCAGCAGACGCTCGGGATCGGCAACGGATTGCTCTATGCCTTGCAAAGTGCGCAGCCCATCCAGCTCGGCGCCTGCGTTGGCCTGGTCGCGCTGCGCACGATCGAGCAGCCGGTTGAAGACGGATACAATGCGTCCACGCACGTGCAGGCGCGCCATGGGCGTGCGCGCCAGGTGATCCTCCGACTCGTCGATGTGCACTAGGCGCTCGTTGAGCAGGCTGTCGCTCCAGCCACCGCTGTTCCACTCCCCCATGCCGGCGCCGACAGCCAATATCAGGTCCACCGACGGATCGCGCAACGCCGCTTCGGCCGCCGCGTGGCCGCCGAAGCCGAACACTCCGCGAAACAGGGGATGCTCCGGATTGACCAGTCCCTTGCCGTCCGGGGTGGTGACCAACGTCGCTCCATGCGTTGCCGCAAATTGCAAGATGGACCCCATCGCTTCGCCGCACAGGTTGCCGATTAGGAGCACCACGTGTTGCGCCCGCTCTAGGAGCCCGCGCAGGGCCTCGACCGCGTCATCGTCCACCAGCGAGGAAGGCATCAGCAGACTGCGCAAATCGTACGACGGTGCCGTTGCGCTTGGACTACGGAACACGTCGAGCGGCACGCTGAGATGGGCCGGTCCGCGGGGCGAGCGCGTGGCTTTCTGAAGTGCAGCGACTAGCTTGGTTTCGAGCTGCTTGGGATGCGAGACCAGCGAGTTGTAGACGGTACAGTGGCGGAACATGCCCAGCACATTGACGCCGGTGCAGGCCGACTCCTGCAGCGGATGCTTGCCGAAAGCCGGCAAGGCGGGCTGGCCGGTAATGACGAGCAGAGGGATGTTGTTGTCGTAGGCGCAGGCGACGCCGGTGATCAGATTGGTGGCGCCGGGGCCGGAGGTCGAGCAGCACACGCCGATACGGCCGGATTCGCGGGCGTAGCCGTCGGCCATGAATGCCGCACCGGCCTCGTGGCGCGCCAGTATGTGCCGGACGCCGCCACGGCGGCTGCTCCTCGCAATGGCGTCATACAAGGGTTCGATGGCGCCGCCCGGTACGCCGAACACATATTCCACGCCAATCTGTTCCAGGTACTGGACCAGCAGATCTGCACTCGTTGCCAGCGGCTCGATATGCCGGCCCGGTTTGCTGTCCTGCCATATTGAGTCTTCGTGTGCGACTGGCGTATTGGCGAGCATGGGGGCGTTTTTCCTCAAAGGGCAGCGCTTCCGACATGCCGCCGGCGCCCGGGCCGGCGATCTGTCACAGCCGCCATGTTGTCAATTTGCAAGCAATGGTAGCGCAAATTGCATTATGGGCAACTGATTCTTTGAAGAAAAATTTTGGGCGTGGCCTGCATACCACGCGAATGAAAACGCAACTCGCCCCTCCCACTCAGCGCGTTTAAGCGTCAGTTGGCGGACAAAATCCCCTATTTTCCAGACGAAGAGGCCTCGATGCGCGCTATAGCGCCCAAGTTAGGGATAGATGGGCGCAATAGCGGCCTTGACAGCTGCCACGCGCGCTGCGTGCACCGCATCGGGAATGTGGCGCGGGTCGCTCTGGGCGGTGGCCACGCTGCCGGCATCGACAGCGCGCGCGGCATTCAGCGCATTTTCCAGGTAATCGGCCTGCGGGAAGGGACGCTCCTCGAAGCCGGCGCGGCCGCGCTGATCGCATTCGCAGGCACGCAGCATGTCGATGAAGCGCTGCGGCTTGCGGAACGCGTCGCAACGCTCGAACAGGTTCACTATGGTATTGGGGCGCAGTTCGAGCGCGCGCGCCACGTTGCCGTGTTCGCGTGCAGTCATGCGCGCAAGGTCGCGGCAATCGTTGGGCGCCTTCAGGCGCTTGCAGGCCTGTTCCACCAGCGCCACGCTGCGCGCTTCGTGTCCGTGGTGACGCGGCCACTCCTGAGGTGGCGTTGCGCCCTTTCCGAAGTCGTGCATCAGTGCCGCGCAGCGGATCGGCAGGTTATATCCCTGGCGAGCCGCGTAATCGATCACCATCATCACATGCGCGCCGGTGTCCACTTCGGGATGATGCTGTTGCGGCTGGGGCACGCCCCACAATGCGTCGAGCTCGGGCAGGATGCGCGCCAGCGCGCCGCACTCACGCAATACGGCAAACATGCGCGAAGGCGTGACTTCCATCAAACCGCGCGCCAGTTCCTGCCAGACGCGCTCGGGCACGAGCGCATCGACTTCGCCGTTTTCGACCATCCGGCGCATCAGTTCCATGGTTTCCGGCGCCACGCGGAAGTCGGCGAAGCGTGCCGCAAAGCGTGCTACGCGCAGGATGCGCACCGGGTCTTCCGCGAACGCAGGAGAGACGTGGCGAAAGATGCGCTCCCGCAGATCGCGCTGGCCGCCAAAGGGATCGATGATGCTGCCATCCTCGGCCTTGGCCAGCGCATTGATGGTCAGATCGCGCCGCACCAGGTCCTGTTCCAAGGTGACGTCGGTGTCGGCGTGAAAGACGAATCCCTTGTAGCCGGGCGCGGTCTTGCGCTCGGTGCGCGCCAGCGCGTATTCCTCGTGGGTGCGGGGATGCAGGAACACCGGAAAATCCTTGCCCACCGGTGTGAAGCCCAGCGCCACCATTTGCTCGGGCGTGGCGCCGACCACCACGTGGTCATGGTCCTGCACCGGGAGGCCGAGCAGCTCATCGCGCACTGCGCCGCCGACAACGTAAGTCTTCATGTTTAACGCAAAGCGGCTTCAATCAGGGTAGACATCGTAATGCTCAATCCGCTCGGTTTCGGCCAATGCTTCCCGCATCCATTGCGCCACCGCCGGATGCTCCACGATGCGTTCCATGAAGGCATGCAGAGCCGGCGCAAGCGCGACTTCGTAAGTACGAAAGCGCATCACCACCGGCGCGAAATAGGCGTCGGCAATCGAGAAGTCGCCGAACAGGAAGCCATGCGGACCGGACCGCGTCAGGCACTCTTCCCAGATTTCGCAGATGCGCCCGATATCGCCCTGAGCCTCGGGCGTACGTCCCTTGCCGGGGAAGCGGGCGCGAATATTCATCCACATCGCGGAGCGCAAGCCGGTGAAGCCTGCATGCATTTCGGCACAGATGGAACGCGCCACCGCCCGCGCGCGCGATTCGCGCGGCCACAAGGCGTGATCGGGAAATTGTTCGGCCAGGTATTCACAAATTGCGAGCGAATCCCAAACGACGGTGGAGCCATCGACCAGCACCGGGACGCGGCCGGAAGCGGAATATTGGGCGATGCGCGCTCCCGTGTCCGGCTGCCGCAAGGGAATGCGCACTTCCTCGAAAGCGAGGTCGAAGGCTTTCATCACCACCCAGGGCCGCATGGACCAAGATGAATAATTCTTGTTGGCGATGACGAGTTTCATTCCGGCCTTGCCGGCGGCCTCCAGGGTTTGCGACAAGGCGGGATCCAGTTCGGTGGTGTGCAT
>JAEWBA010000305.1 GCA_023391395.1 Pseudomonadota bacterium | reverse complement strand
CACCTGATCCGCAACGGCATGTTGTCCTACGAAGCACTCATCCATCCGGACGACCGCCAGCCGGTGCGCGAAGCCATCCTTGCGGCCCTGGAGGAAAATCGCCGCTTCGATATCGAATACCGCATCTTGCGCCGGGATGGCGGATTGCGCTGGGTGTGGGAACGCGGGATCGGCGTCAAGGGTCCGGACGGCGCCCATGTCGCTCTTGAAGGCTTCATCCAGGACATCACGCAGCGCAAGGAAGCGGAACACGCCTTGCATGAGGCCGAGCGGCGCTTCCGCGAAATTTTCGAGAACGCCGTCGAAGGAATCTTTCAATCCACGCCCGATCAGGGCTACCTGGTGGCCAATCCGGCCCTGGCGCGCATGTACGGCTACACCTCGCCCGAGGAAATGATCGCCAGGCTGCGCGACATCAATCATCACCTCTATGTCGAGCCGGACCGGCGCCGCGAATTCTTGCGCCTCATGATCGAGAACGGCGTGGTGGTCAATTTTGAATCCCAGGTCTATCGCAGCGACGGCAGCATCATCTGGATATCCGAAAATGCGCGCACCGTGCGCGGGCCCGACAACGAATTTCTGTGCTTCGAGGGCACGGTGACCGACATCACGGAGCGCAAGCATTACGAAGCCTGGATCCAGCATCAGGCTTCACATGATGCTCTGACCGGTCTGCCCAATCGCAATCTGCTGCAGGACCGTTTGCAGCAAGCGATCTTCAACGCGCGCCGCCGCGATGGCATGGTGGCGGTCCTGTTCATCGATCTCGATCAGTTCAAGTACATCAACGACAGCCTCGGGCACCAGGTCGGCGACGAGTTGCTGAAAGTGGTCGCGACCCGCCTGACTTCCTGTGTACGGGCCGGCGACACTGTTGCGCGCCAGGGCGGTGACGAGTTCGTGATTGTGCTCGACGACCATCGGAGCAGCGAAACCGTAACCGGCACGGTGCAGCGCATCCTCGAGGCGGTGGCTGCTCCCTGGCTCGTCAACGGGCTGGAATTGCGGGTGACCTGCAGCGCCGGCATTGCGCTCTATCCCACCGATGCCCAGGATGCTGATACCTTGTTGCGCCATGCCGATTCGGCAATGTACAAGGCCAAGGATCTGGGGCGCAACAGCTTCGAATATTTCGCCGCCGAGATGAGCCGACATGCCAGCGAACGCCTCGAGATTCTCAACAGTCTGCGCCATGCGATCGCGCACGATGAATTTCTGCTGCATTACCAGCCGCGCGTCGATCTTGCCAGCGGCCGCATCGTTGGCGCCGAAGCCCTGATTCGCTGGAATAGCGACACGCGCGGCATGGTCGCGCCCGGCGAATTCATCCCGCTGGCCGAAGACAGCGGGCTCATCTTCGCGATTGGCGAATGGGTATTGCGCACCGCCTGCGCCCAGAACGTTGCCTGGCAGCGCGCCGGGCTCGCGCCCATCCCCGTGTCGGTGAACTTGTCGCCGCGTCAGCTGGTACGGGGCGACATCGTCGATCTAGTGGCGCAGGTACTGGCTTCCACCGGCCTGGAACCCTGTTACCTGGAACTCGAAATCACCGAAACCGTGGTTATGCGCGACGTCGACAAATCGCTGCGCATGCTGGGCGACCTGAAAAAGCTGGGCGTGAAGATTTCCATCGACGATTTCGGTACCGGATATTCCAGCCTGAATTATCTGAAACGCTTTCCGGTGGATACGCTCAAGATCGACCGTTCCTTCATCAATGACATCGCTACCGACGCCGATGACGCGGCGATCGTGAAAGTGGTGATCGCTCTTGCGCGCAGCCTGAACTTGCGGGTGGTGGCCGAGGGCGTGGAAACGGCGGAGCAGTGCAGCTTTCTCGAGGAGAACGGCTGCAATGAAGGACAGGGGTATTATTTCGGCAGGCCGATGCCGCATGCCGATTTTGCGAAAGTCGCCAGCGCTGCCTGACGGCGGAGACGGCGCTGCGCCGCTGCGACACTACACTTTAGCTTGCAGAAACGATAGGAGACCCGATGCTGGATGCAGATGCCAAGAAGCTGCTCGACCTGATCGCGAGCCGCAATGTCCCTTCCTACCACACCATGCCGGCGCCGGAAGCGCGTGCCTTCTATCGCGACCGGCGTTTCTTCACCCAGCCCGATGCGTCCGAAGTGGCGGCAGTCGAAAACTTTTCCGTGCCGGGTCCGGCCCCCGATGTGCAAGTGCCGCTGCGTTCCTATCGCCCGCTCGGCTCGAACCCGCAGCAGGTGCTTCCCGCGCTGGTGTACTACCACGGCGGCGGCCACACCATAGGCGACCTCGATACCCACGACGTGCTGTGCCGCGAATTGTGCAATCTGTCGGGCTGGGCGGTGTTCTCGGTCGATTATCGGCTGGGGCCCGAAAACAAGTTCCCGGCGGCGGTCGAGGATGGCTACGCGGCGCTGCAATGGATCGCCGGCCACGCCGAGGAGCTGAAAATCGATCCTGCTCGGATCGCGGTGGGCGGTGACAGCGCCGGCGGCAATCTCGCCACCGTGATGGCGCTACTGGCGCGCGACCGGGGCGGCCCGCGCCTGGCCTACCAACTGCTGATCTATCCGGCCACCGATCTGCATTTCAATACGCCTTCGCATGAAACCAATGGCCAGGGCTACCTGCTCACGCGCGAAGTCATCGATTACTTCACCCGCAGCTATATCAGGAGCGATGCCGACCGCGACGACTGGCACGCCTCGCCGGCGCTGGCGCCGGACCACAGCCGCCTGCCGCCCGCCCTGGTATTGACGGCGGGCTACGACCCCTTGCTCGACGAAGGGCGGGAATACGCGGAGCTGCTGCGCAAGGCCGGCAACGAGGTCGAATACGTCTGCTATCCCGGTCAGATCCATGGCTTCATCACCATGGGGCGCATCATCGCCCAGGCCAATGAGGCGGTCGCCCTGTGCGCGAACCGGCTCAAGACCTTGTAGACGGCAGGCGCGCGGCGTGGCCCCTCGGCTTCTTGAACCTTGCCGCTGTCAGCGGCGGCAAGGTTGACTTTTCGTCATCTTTCGCGCTCCAAGACCGCGGCATTTTCCGTGGACAGGGTAACAGGCAGTACGTACACTGTAGCCGTCTTTTGGTAGTGGATGCGCGGCAGATGGGATTGCGCCGCGCCTGGTCGTCGTGACAAAACGCGCAACAAGACGCGCCCGACAACATGAACTCGCCCCAAGCCATCCAAGCGCAAGAGAGCGATGATGCGCTGCTGTCGTATCGGCAGCGCGTCGTGTTCGCGTTCGGCCTGCTCGCTGCAGCAGTGCTAGTGCCCTTCGTCGTAAACAACTTCGCGCAGGGCCGCTTTATCCTGGGCGTCGGCACCCTGGCTTGCGTGATTCTTCTGGCGATGAACGCCCTGGCGCTGCGCCTGAAACGGCGCTCGCCCCTGCCTTTCTGGCTGATCGTCATCCCCATCATTGTCGCCATCGGCCTTTCCATCCGCGACCAGGGCTTTTACGGCGCCCTGTGGTCTTATCCGACGCTGTTGTTGTTCCAGCTCTCCTTGCGCCGGCGCATCGCCAATGCCTGCTGTCTTGCGCTGCTCGCCTGCATCACTTGGGCGGTGTTCCGCTATATCGGAGCCGAAGAAAGCGTGCGCTTCTTCATCACGATGACGCTGACCGTCATCCTCATCAATATCGCGCTGCGCATCATCGACGATCTGCACCGGCGTCTGCTGGAACAAACCATACGCGACCCGCTGACCGGGGCCTACAACCGCAGGCATATGGAAACCGTGCTCGATTACATGATCCAGCGCAGCCACCGCACCGGCAGCATGTCTTCGCTGTTGCTTATCGACGTGGACCACTTCAAACGCATCAATGATGGCTATGGCCATGCGCAAGGGGACCGGGTGTTGAAGGAAATGGCAGCCCTGATGAGCATCCGTGCGCGCAAGACCGATCTGCTGTTCCGCATCGGCGGCGAGGAATTTCTGCTGCTCTTGCCCGATACGCGTGAATCCGATGCCGCCATCGTGGCCGAGAACCTGCGCGCTGCCATCGAGAGCGCTCCCTTGTTGGAAGAGCGGGCGGTGACGGTCAGCATCGGCGTCAGCCAGCTGGAATCGGACGACAGCCGCGATGTTTGGCTCAAGCATGCGGACGATGCACTCTATCTGGCCAAGAATTCCGGACGCAATCGTGTCATGCAGCGTGTCGCTGCGCGGCTCGCCGAGGCGCAATAACTCTCCGGACGGAAAGTTTTCCGCTACTCAAGGAAACTTTCGGCTCCCGACCTTATCAAAAACGCATCCCTATTCATCACGGCGCTTGCCGCCAAGAATGCCATGATGCTCCCTGCTTGTCGTCGTCCATCTATTTCTTCCTTCATTACAGCAGTACCCCTTCTCCTGATCGCCGCGGCGCTTGGCGTCTCGCCTGCCCCGGCAAGCGCCGATAGCGGCGACACACCGAAGGTCCGCAAAACCGCCAAGGTGGCGCCGGACCGCTCCGGCAAACCGCGCAAAGGCAAGGCGTCCTACTATGGCCGCGAGTTTTATGGAAAGAAAATGGCCGACGGCACCCCAATGAACCCCCATTCCAATATCGCAGCCAGCAGGACGTTGCCGCTCGGCACCAAGGCACGCGTCACCAACCTGGAAAACGGCAAGAGCGAGGTGGTCGTGATCCGCGACCGCGGCCCCTACGTGGATGGCCGTATCGTCGATCTCACGCCGGCCACGGCCGAGAAGCTCGACTTCCGCGAACAAGGCCTTGCGCTGGTCGAAGTGACGCCGCTCGAAATTCCCGGCAGCAGCACCACCCTGGCCAGCAGCGGGCCCTGAAGCCGATTCCTGGGGTTTCGGCTAAGGCAGTCCCAGGAGATCCGCGCGCGGAAATTCCCACTGCGGCACCGCCGATGAACATGCTGTGCCGCGGAAGGCATTCAAGTCCATGGTGGTGAAATTGCCGCGCGCGCTGGAGGCAAAGCGCAAGTCTTCCGCCACGCTGCCTTCCAGAACGGGAGCGCGCGCAAAACGCAGCCAGGCGGAGAAATGGCAGTCCGAGGATTGCAAGGCGCGCAAGGTCGCCAGATCGCCCTGCGCTTGGACAATGACGCTTACGGCCCGCGCTTTATCCACTCGTGCCGCCGGCTCAACCAATGTGGGCGGACAGCGGTGCACCGGCACGGCATCGGGGGCGACGCTCAACTGGCCGCGCCGCAGTCGATAGCTGCCGGCATCCTCGTTCATCTCGATCGAGACAAAGCTCCAGCACACCGGATTGGCGGGAAAGGGAGTGAGCGCCACATCCAGCAGACGGCTGTGCGGGTCGTGATCGCGCAGGACTTGCGCCACCACGGTACGCGCCGCCCCAGACGAATAGCCTTGTATCCCGATGAACACGAAGCTCACCAGGAAGGCAAGCGCGAGCGCCCGCAAGCCGTTCGGCCCGGCACGCTGTTGCATCCATGCGAGTCCGGCGGTCAGCACGCACAGCACGCCAAACGATGTCCATGCAAGATATCCCTGGGTCGTGAAGTACAGCGGCACGGCGGTCAGCAAGGCGAGCCACAGGCAGCGCAGCCAGCCGCGCTGCACCGTCATGGCCAGCGGTGCGCCAAGTGCGACCCAGAACACCGGCTCTAGAATGAAAACGAGGTCTCCGTAGTACCAGCGCGAGTCGAAGGGATGAAAGGGATGCAGGCCGTAGGAGTTCAAAAAATCCATCAACAGGTGCAGCCCGAAGCCGCCCAGTATGGCGACGGCAAAGCCCGCGCGCGTCACGAAGCTCTCGCGCAGCAGCCGGCGTGCGGCCGGCCATAACAGCCAGATCAGAGCCGCCAGCAGCAGGGCCTGCGGCAAGGCATACAGCAGGGTATGGGTGTGGCCGCGATGATGCAGCAGATAACCTAAGGGCGCCGGCAACAGCGGCGTCAGAACGATGTCGAGATCGGGAAAATTGCTCGCCAGCGCGCACGACACCAGCAGCAACCGACGGCGCGTGCGTGTGCCATCGGGATGGGATTCAGCGGGGAGGCAGCGATGCAGCAGTTCGGCGGCGCCAAGGCCGGCAAGGGAATGGCTGAGATTGTCCATGGCCGAATGGTACAGACATTCGGCCGCCTCTTCCTGCTGCGTGAAGCGGGTTCAGGCCTTCTCGTTCTTTCGCTTCAGCTGGCGCATGACTGCCCAGCGCAGTGCAAGGCCGGCAACC
>JAEWBA010000266.1 GCA_023391395.1 Pseudomonadota bacterium | reverse complement strand
CGGAAGCGAGCTGGCCCATCAACTGCACGATCGCCAACTGCGAGGGCGAAAGCTTCTTGCCCGACAGGATGAAGGGTTTGGCGAAGTAGTAGCCCTGGAAGTAATCGAAACCCAAGTCGAGGCAATTTTGGAATTGCGAGAGGTTCTCTACCTTCTCCGCCAACAGCTTCTTCTGCGCCGCCTTGAACTCCCTCGCCAGCCGAGTCAGCTTTTCGCCTTCCATCGCCGCGATATCCACCTTGACCACTTCCACCAGCGGCAGCAGTTTTTGCACGTCTTCGGTATCGGCGGTGATATCGTCGAGCGCAAAGCGGTAGCCCTCTGCCGCCAGTTCCGCCACGCGCGCCACCAGCCGGTCGGTTACCTTGACCGTCTCGAGGATCTCAAGAACGATCTTTTCCTTGGGCAGAAAACGGACTATGTCGCTCGTCAGAACCGCGGCATTGACGTTGAGAAATCCGAGCGAGGCGCCGATGACATTCTCCATGCCTAGCTCGGCCGCATGTGCCATAACCGAGGCCGTCGCGAAGAGATCGTTGGTGACGTTGGCAGGGCCTGCCGCGGCACTCCGGAACAGCAACTCATAAGCCACCAGTTCCTGTTCGCGATTCAGAATCGGCTGGCGCGCAAGGAAAAAGTCCCTCATCCGCTGCGCCCGCAACGAGCTTTCAGGAGCAGCCTGGGACATGTGGTGTAATGGTTTCTTTTAGAGAAAGCATGATTGGCTAATTCTTACCTGGAAACACATGATCCTTGTAAGTTCTACGAACCGAAGCGCATCGCACCAAGATAAATCCGCATCACGCCCGGCTTCTTGCGGTCGTCGCAATTGCCATGCCGGGCACGCCGAGATTCCGATGAATCAGGATGCAGAGGTTCTGGATTTGGTTGTCGGCGCTTCCCCGCTTTCCAGAACGTAGCGCGCGCCGCCATCCTTGCCCAGGACTTCGACCAAATAGGGAAGGACGTCTTGCAGCGCCTTTTCCAAGGTCCAGGGCGGATTCACGACAAACATGCCACTGCTGTGCAGGCCGAAGCCATCCGGAGAGGGCGCGCCGATCGACAGACTGGCATGCAGCCATGAATGCATCGGCAAGCGCTTCAGCTTGTCGGGCAACTGGCGCGACTCCATGCGTTGCAATATTGGATACCAGATCGCATAGGTGCCGGTGGCAAAGCGCGTCAGGGCATCGGCCATCGTATCCCGCACACGGCGATAATCGTCCTTCACTTCATAGGGCGGGTCGATCAATATCAGGCCGCGCCGCGAAGGCGGCGGCAACAAGGCCTTGAGGCCAGCGAAGCCATCGCCTCTTTGAATCAGTGCCCGCTTCCCGCGCGTTCCACCTCTGTTCTCTTCCCGTCTTGCCTGTTCCAGCTTGTGGAAATTGTCCTGAAGAATGGTGATGTCGCTGGGATGCAGCTCGAACAGCCGCAGCCGATCCTGCTCGCGCAAGATGCGGTAGGCGCAATAAGGCGAGCCCGGGTAATAGCGCAGTTTGCCGTTGGGATTCAGGTCCTTGACCAGTTGCACATAGTCGGCCAGGGGAGCGGGCAAATCCTTGCGCTCCCACAGCTGCGCGATCCCGCTCGCGTACTCGCCGCTCTTGGCGGCATAACCGCTGTCGAGGGCGTACACGCCTGCGCCGGCATGCGTATCGATGACCATATAAGGCGTTTCCTTTTTCGCCAGGTAACGCAGCAGATGCACCAGCACCGTGTGTTTGAGAACGTCGGCATGATTGCCGGCATGAAAGGCGTGGCGATAACTCAGCATGGGAAATGCCTGTATGACATAAGGAAGAAGCGCGCATTCTAGCGCCTGTCTCTTTGAGTGGTGGGCCTAAATCGTGTATTCAGCCGGAATGAGGCCGAAGCCTTCGGTGTTGGCGCGCTTCTTCCATCCCATCCGCGACCAATTCGCCATGGCAGGCGCAGTCGCTGCTGCCGGCCGCGCTTTGCAGATTCTGCAGAATGCCGCATTGGCGGGCGCTCAAGTGCGTATGGCAGGTATTGCGCAAGGCTTGCAATTGCGTCTGCAACTGCTGCAGCGCGGCGATCTGCGCGCAAATCTGTTCCAGATGCCGATCCAGCAAGGCATTGATGTCGTCGCACGCCAATTCCGGCTCCGCCTGAAAATGTTGCAGCGTCCGTATGTCGCCCAGGGACATCCCGAGCGAGCGGCAATGCCGGATGAAGGATAAGCGCTCGGCGTCCTGCTCGCTGTACTGGCGGTAATTGCCCTCGCTGCGCGGCGGCGAAGGCAGGAGCCCTTCGCGCTCGTAGTAGCGGATCGTTTCCACGTCGCAACGGGTGCGGCGGGCCAATTCTCCGATTTTCATCCTGCTCTCCATTTGTGCTTGACCCTATAGTAGCTACAGGGTCTTAAATAGGCAATGAGAGATCAACCAAGAAAGGAGAAGTCCATGTCCGCTCATTGCTGTGCCGCGCCCCGCGCTGAAGATGTTGCCCGCGATACCCGTTATCGCCGCGCCCTGTGGATTGCCCTGATCCTCAATGCCGCCATGTTCGGCGTTGAAGTGCTGGGCGGGGTGCAATCGGGTTCCAGTTCTCTGCTTGCCGATGCGCTCGATTTCTTCGGCGACGCGGCCAACTACGCGCTTTCGCTTAGCGTGCTATCGATGGCGCTCGTGTGGCGCAGCCGCGCCGCCATGGTCAAGGGGGTCACCATGGGCTTGTTCGGCGCTTTCGTCCTTGCCAGGACTGCCTGGAGCATCGCCAACGGCAGCCCGCCGGAAGCCTTGACCATGGGCGCAATCGGCGTGGCCGCGCTACTTGTCAATCTTGGCGTCGCCGGCTTGCTGTACGCCTACCGCAGCGGCGATGCGAACATGCGCTCGGTCTGGCTATGCACCCGCAACGATGCCATCGGCAATGCGGCAGTCATGCTCGCGGCTCTAGGCGTTTTCGGTACGGGCAGCGGTTGGCCGGACTGGGTGGTCGCCGCTCTGATGGGGACACTTGCGCTTACCGCATCGATTAGCGTGATGAGACAGGCGGCTGCCGAATTACGCGAATCGGCAGCCACTGCCGCCGGCCTTGGGAATGCCGCGCCTCACGGACATGGCCACTGAATCATTATTGATGAATGAGCGAATGCCGGCTTTGCCGACATGGCGAGGTGCTGGAAATCTCGGCATTCATTGGGTAGATAGACAGGCAAAAAAAAGCCGCATCCGGAGATGCGGCTTTCAAGGAACACCCAAACATGAATTCATCCGTGGAGGCTGCAGCTGCAGCCCCCGCACGGATCAGTGGAACTGCTCTTCTTCGGTCGAGCCGGTCAGGGCCTTCACGGAAGAGGTACCGCCCTGGATCACGGTGGTCACTTCGTCGAAGTAACCCGCGCCCACTTCCTGCTGGTGCGACACGAAGGTGTAGCCTTGTTCGCGCGCAGCGAATTCCGGCTCCTGCACCATGTTCACATAGTGCTTCATGCCTTCGCCGCGCGCATAGGCGTGAGCGAACTTGAAGGTGTTGAACCAGTTGACGTGGATGCCGGCCAGGGTGATGAACTGATACTTGTAGCCCAGTGCCGCCAGTTCGTCCTGGAAGCGAGCGATGGTACGGTCGTCCAGGTTCTTCTTCCAGTTGAACGACGGCGAGCAGTTGTAGGACAGCAGCTTGCCGGGGCAGGCGGCATGCACGGCTTGCGCGAATTCGCGGGCAAATCCCAGGTCCGGCGTACCGGTTTCGCACCATACCAGGTCAGCGTACGGAGCGTAGGCAACGCCGCGGGAGATAGCTTGCTCCAGACCGTTCTTGACGCGATAGAAGCCTTCTTGAGTGCGCTCACCGGTCAGGAAGGGCTTGTCGTTGGCGTCGTGATCGGAAGTGATCAGGTTGGCGGCTTCAGCGTCGGTACGGGCCAGAACGATGGTCGGCACGCCCATGACGTCAGCAGCGAAACGCGCGGCAACCAGCTTTTCGATCGCTTCTTGAGTCGGGACCAGCACCTTGCCACCCATGTGACCGCACTTCTTCACGGCAGCCAGTTGGTCTTCGAAGTGCACGCCGGCAGCGCCTGCGGCAATCATGTTCTTCATCAGCTCGAAAGCGTTCAGCACGCCGCCGAAACCGGCTTCGGCATCAGCCACGATCGGCAGGAAGTAGTCGACGAAGCCTTCGTCGCCCGGGTTGATGCCGCGCGACCATTGGATTTCATCGGCGCGCTTGAAGGTGTTGTTGATGCGGCGGACCATGGTCGGCACCGAGTCGTAGGCGTACAGCGACTGGTCGGGGTACATGGTTTCGGAAGTGTTGCCGTCGGCGGCGACTTGCCAGCCGGACAGGTACACGGCTTCCAAGCCAGCCTTGGCTTGCTGCATGGCTTGGCCGGCGGTGATCGCGCCGAAGG
>JAEWBA010000230.1 GCA_023391395.1 Pseudomonadota bacterium | reverse complement strand
CGGTGCTGGCCTGGATCTGGCTGGAGCAGGCGCTGGCGGCCGTCGGCAAGGGCGGGCACGACGAAGACTTTTATCGCGGCAAGCGGCAGGCCTGCGCCTACTTTTTCAACTGGGAATTGCCGAAGATCCTGCCGCAACTGGATTTGTTGGAGAGCATAGACACCACCACGCTGGAAATGCAGGATGCGTGGTTCTAAGGGCATCGTTTGCCTATGTCATGCCGAGCGTATCTGTGGTTCCGAACATGCCCGTCATCCCGAGAAAAGCGAGGGATGGCATAGCAGAGAGCACGGACGGTTATTGAGGGCGCGGCTTTCCAACGGCCCGCCCACATTTCATTAAACAAAAAGAGGAGACATCATGCGTAGCGTTCAACAATTATTCGATCTGAAGGGCAAGACTGCGCTCGTCACCGGCGGCTCGCGCGGCCTGGGCTTGCAGATCGCCGAAGCCCTGGGTGAGCAGGGCGCGAAACTGGTGCTGAGTTCGCGCAAGCAGTCCGACCTCGACGAAGCGGTGGCGCATCTGAAGCAGCGCGGCATCGAGGCCAGCGCCATCGCCGCCGACCTGTCGAAGGCCGAGTCGGTGGCGCCGTTGGTGCAGGAAACCCTGCAGCGCCTGGGCCACATCGACATCCTGATCAACAATGCCGGCGCCACCTGGGGCGCGCCGGCCGAGGAACATCCGCTGGAAGCCTGGGACAAGGTGATGAACCTGAATGTGCGCGGCATCTTCCTGCTGTCGCAGGCAGTCGCCAAGGCGTCGATGATTCCGCGCAAGTACGGCCGCATCCTCAACATCGCTTCCATTGCCGGCCTGTTCGGCAACGGCCCCGGCACGATGCAGACCATCGCCTACAACACCTCCAAAGGCGCCGTGGTGAACTTCACGCGTGCGCTGGCCGGTGAGTGGGGCGTGCATGGCATCACCGTCAATGCGCTGGCGCCCGGCTTCTTCCCCTCGAAGATGACCAAGGGCGTGCTGGAAAGCCTGGGCGCGGAGAACATGGCCAGCCAGGCGCCGCTGAAGCGTCTGGGCGACGATGAAGACCTGAAGGGCGCGGCGCTCCTGTTCGCATCCGATGCCGGCAAGCACATCACCGGCCAGATCCTGGCGGTCGATGGCGGGGTCACTGCGGTACTTGCATGACATTGGATCGGGCGCGATTGCCGGCCGAGGCTCCCTTCCTCCAGGATCTCGGAGTGGAGTTTCTCGGCATGGCCGACGGCGAGGCCTCGATCACGCTCGAGCTGGCGCCGCGTCACATGAACAGCTGGCAGGTGGCACATGGCGGTGTGACGATGACTCTGCTTGATGTGGTCATGTCGCTGGCCGGCCGCTCGCTCGATCCGCAGGCGCGCGGCGGCGTGACGGTCGAAATGAAGACCAGCTTCCTGCAACCGGGAGGCGCGCCGGGAACGCGACTGGTGGCCAAGGGCAAGGCTTTTCACCGCTCGACCACCATGTGTTTTTGCGAAGGAGAAGTCTGGAACGGCGACAAGCTGGTGGCGAAGGCCATGGGTACCTTCAAGTACCTCAAGCGCCTAGACGTCCGCAAGAAGCTGGACCACGAGTAATCAACCGAACCGAGGAGACGTTCCATGGAAAGCTATAAGCGTATCGTACTGGCCTCACGGCCCAAGGGCGAAGCGAAGGCCGCCAATTTCCGGCTGGAGGAAGTGCCGGTGCCCACGCTCAAGGATGGCGAGGTTCTGGTCCGCAACCATTATCTTTCGCTCGACCCCTACATGCGCGGGCGGATGGACGAGGCCAAGAGCTATGCCGCGCCACAACCCCTGGACGAGGTGATGGTGGGCGGCACGGTCGGCGAAGTGGTGGCCTCGAAGAATCCGAAATTCGCGGCTGGCGACCAGGTGGTCGGCATGCTGGGCTGGGCGGAAATGGGCGTGGACAATGGCGCGCAGCTGCGCAAGATCGACACTACGCACATTCCCATGTCGGCTTACCTAGGCCCGGTCGGCATGCCGGGCATGACCGCCTGGTATGGACTGACGCAGATCATCCAGCCCAAGGCCGGTGAAACCGTGGTCGTGTCGGCTGCCAGCGGCGCCGTCGGCAGCGTGGTTGGCCAGCTCGCCAAGCAGCGCGGCTGCCGCGCGGTCGGCATCGCCGGCGGCCCGGACAAGTGTGCCTACGTGGTCGATGAGCTCGGCTTCGACGCCTGCGTCGATTACAAGGCGGGCAACCTCTTCCGCGACCTCAAGCAGGCGGTGCCCGATGGCATCGACGGCATTTTCGAAAACGTCGGCGGCGAAGTCTTGGACGCCGCGCTGGCGCGCACCAACCCTTTCGGCCGCATAGCCTTGTGCGGCCTGATCTCGGGCTACAGCGGTACGCCCATGCCCCTCAATAATGTGCGCTTCCTGTTGACCATGCGCCTGACCCTGCGCGGCTTCATCATCATGGAACACATGGACTTGTGGCCGCAAGGATTGGGCGAACTGGGCGCGCTGGTAGCCGGCGGCAAGCTGAAGTACCGCGAGACCGTGGCGCAAGGGCTGGAAGCGGCGCCGGATGCCTTCTTCGGCATGCTCAAGGGGCGCAACTTCGGCAAACAACTGGTGAAACTGGTGTAGACAGGAAGAGGGCGGGCCTTGCCCGCCTTCCGCTGCGGACGTGGCGGATGGATTCACGCCGACAGCGCTTCGAGAATTCCAACAGGAGACTAGGCATGAAAGACTTTGAGGGCAAGGTCGCCGTCATCACCGGCGCCGCCAGCGGTTTCGGCCACGAGTTCGCCAGGATAGGTGCCCGCCTCGGCATGAAACTGGTGCTGGCCGATGTGCAGGAAGGAGCGCTCGACCAGGTGCGCGCAGAAATGGAAGCGCAGGGAACGCAAGCCCACGCCATGCGCTGCGACGTGCGCAAGGCGGAGGAAGTGCAGGCGCTGGCCGATGCCGCCATGGAGCGCTTCGGCGCAGTCCACCTGGTATTCAACAATGCCGGCGTCGGCTGCGGCGGCCTGGTCTGGGAAAATTCGCTGGCCGACTGGGAATGGGTGCTGGGCGTGAACCTGTGGGGCGTCATCCATGGCGTGCGCAGCTTCACGCCGCTCATGCTGGAATGCGCCAGGCGCGACCCCGGCTACCAGGGACATATCGTCAATACCGCCTCGATGGCCGGCTTGCTGAATGCGCCCAATATGGGGATCTATAACGTCTCCAAGCATGCCGTGGTATCACTGTCGGAATCTCTGTACCACGACCTGCAACTGATCGGCGCGCCCATTGGTGCCTCGGTGTTGTGCCCGTATTTCGTGGCGACCGGGATCAGCGACTCGGCGCGCAGCCGGCCGGACGAGCTCAAGGCGGAGGCCGGGCAGACCGCCAGCCAGCGCGCTGCGCAGGCAGTGATCGACAAGGCGGTCTCTTCGGGCAAGGTGAGCGCTGCCGAAGTGGCGCAGCGCACCTTCGATGCGATCGGCGAAGGCCGCTTCTACATCTATTCGCATCCGCATGCCC
>JAEWBA010000213.1 GCA_023391395.1 Pseudomonadota bacterium | reverse complement strand
CCGGTGGCGCGATCGTCAAGCAGGGCGGGAAGACCTGGTTTTTCCTGACGGCCGACTATGCCTTCGGTGCCTCGCTGGAACACGATACCGCGGCTGTCGTCAAGGCCAATGGCGGGACGGTGGTCGGCAGCGTCAAGCATCCGCTTTCCGCTTCTGACTTTTCTTCCTTCCTGCTGCAGGCCCAGGCTTCCAAGGCCCAGATTCTCGGTCTGGCCAATGCCGGCGGCGACACCATCAATTCCATCAAGGCAGCCAATGAGTTCGGCATCACCAAGACCATGAGGATGGCTGGCTTGCTGATGTTCATCAACGATGTCCACTCGCTCGGCCTGAACCTGACCCAGGGCATGTATCTGACCGATGGCTGGTATTGGGACCTGAACGACGACACGCGCAAATGGGCACGGCGCTATTTTGAAAAGATGAAGAAGATGCCCTCCATGCTGCAGGCAGCCGACTACTCGGCCACCACGCAGTACCTGAATGCCGTCAAGGCGGTGAACACGGACGATGCGGACAAGGTGATAGCGCAGTTGAAGAAGACGCCGATCAACGACATGTTCGCCAAGAATGGGGTGATCCGCCCCGACGGCCGCATGGTGTATGACATGTATCTGATGGAAGTGAAGAAGCCCTCGGAATCGAAGGCGCCCTGGGATTACTACAAGGTGGTGCAGAAGATTCCGGGTGATCAGGCCTTCACCACCAAGGCTGAGAGCAAGTGTGCGCTATGGAAGTAAGCCTGAAAGCCTGAGTTTCCTCCTGTCATGCACGCTGCCGGCTTCGGCCGGCAGCATTTCTTGTCGTAACAATCCCTCACAAAAATTTCTCCTTTCCCGCTTTCTTTGTCGGGAAAATAAGCATCGGGCTTTCTGTCCAGCAAGCACGGCTGGTGTTTCACGTGAAACATAAGGGAGGGGAGAGGATATGTTCAGGCCAGAGACGATTCTGCAAAGAACGGAAAGCGGACGGACCGAGATCTACGAGAAAAAGAAAAGTCTTACCCAAAGCGAACGCCTGGTCTTGATCATGATCGACGGCGTTTCTCCTTGCAGCGACATACGCGCCAAGCTGCCGGTTCTCACCGAAGAGCGTCTTGCCCGTGCCTTGGCGACGCTGCAAGGTAAGGACCTGATCGCGGAAGTCCTTCTTCCTGTAGATGGAGAGCTTCCTGAACAGCTGGAACGCAGCGCGGTGGAACGCTTCCTGCAGCAAGACGCGCTGGACCCGGTCACCATCATTTCCCTGAATCCCGAGGAAGAATTCGGTATTTCTACGCCGGTGCAACCGACCCCTCCTGGCAATCCAGACTTTTCCCGGCCGAATACCACCTGGTACGCGACCACCTCTGCGTTCGCGCCGGCAACGCAGGCGCTTGGCGCCGCCCCTGCTTCTGCAAGCGCTGAGTCGCCATACTCCACCCTCGACCGCGCCATGGAAGAGCTGGCCGTTGGTTCTAGCTCTTCGCCAGCCTTCGTGGAGCCCTTGGATTTCGCCTCGTCAGAGCCCAAGGCCGGCTGGCATAAGTGGGTTCCCGATCGTCAGGCGGTCTACCTCTTCGCCGGATTTGTCTTGGTATTCATAGGTGGTTTCCTAATGGGACGTGCCACGCTATAACTGTTCCACGTGAAACATTTGTCGTCCACACGCCGCAGCCTGAGCCGGGCAAGGCAAACCGCACTATAATTTCGCCTCCGGCCAAGCGCCGCGTTTCTTCTTTCCGCTCCGAGGCGAGCCATGCTTTTTCCTACCGAATTCGATGTCATTGTCGTTGGCGGCGGCCATGCCGGGACCGAGGCTGCACTCGCCGCCGCGCGCATGGGCCAGAAGGCGCTCTTGCTGACACACAATATTGAGACGCTGGGGCAGATGTCCTGCAACCCGTCGATCGGCGGGATAGGGAAGGGGCATCTGGTGAAGGAAGTGGATGCCCTGGGCGGCGCAATGGCGATTGCCACCGATGAGGCGGGCATCCAGTTCCGGATTCTGAATTCCTCCAAGGGTCCGGCGGTACGCGCTACCCGTGCGCAAGCCGACCGTCTGCTTTATAAGCAGGCGATTCGCAGCCGCTTGGAAAATCAGCCAAGCCTGTGGCTATTCCAGCAGGCTGTCGATGACCTGATAGTCGAGGGAGACCGGGTAGTCGGGGCTGTCACTCAGGTAGGCGTGCGCTTTCGTGGACGCGCCGTGGTATTGACCGCCGGCACTTTTCTGGACGGCAAAATCCATGTCGGCTTGAACAATTACGCCGCCGGCCGTGCGGGCGACCCGCCCGCCGTATCGCTTTCGGCGCGCCTCAAGGAGCTGAAGTTGCCCCAAGGGCGGCTGAAGACGGGCACGCCGCCGCGCATCGACGGCCGCAGCATCGACTTTTTGGTCATGGAAGAACAGCCGGGCGACCTCGATCCGGTGCCGGTCTTTTCCGTCATGGGCAATGCCGCCATGCACCCGCGCCAACTGCCATGCTGGATTACCCATACCAACGAACGCACCCATGACATCATCCGCGGCGGCCTGGATCGCAGCCCGATGTATACCGGCGTGATCGAGGGTGTCGGTCCGCGCTATTGCCCCTCCATCGAGGACAAGATCCATCGCTTCGCCGACAAGTCCTCGCACCAGATCTTCCTGGAGCCGGAAGGGCTGACCACCAACGAGTTTTATCCGAACGGGATTTCCACCAGCTTGCCTTTCGATGTGCAACTCGAACTGGTGCATTCGATGCGCGGGCTGGAAAATGCGCACATCCTGCGCCCCGGCTATGCCATCGAGTACGACTATTTCGATCCGCGCGGCCTGAAGGCTTCACTGGAAACCCGGGCGATCCAGGGCTTGTTCTTTGCCGGGCAGATCAACGGCACCACCGGCTATGAGGAAGCGGCAGCCCAAGGCTTGCTGGCTGGTATCAACGCAGCGCTGTATACGCAGGAGCGCGAAGCCTGGACGCCGCGGCGCGACGAAGCCTATCTTGGTGTGCTGGTGGACGACCTGATCACCAAGGGCGTTCAGGAACCCTACCGCATGTTCACCAGCCGCGCCGAATATCGGCTGAGCCTGCGTGAAGACAATGCCGACATGCGCCTGACCGAAATCGGCCGTCGACTCGGCTGCGTCGGCGATGTCCAATGGGCGGCATTCGAAGCCAAGCGCGAAGCGGTCGCGCGCGAGCTGGAGCGCCTCAAATCGACCTGGGTCAATCCCCGTATCCTTCCTGAGGCCGAAGCCCAGAGAGTGCTAGGTAAAGCCATAGAGCGAGAGTATGCGCTCACAGACTTGTTGCGCCGCCCGAATGTGAGCTACGACAGCCTGATGACGCTCAAGGATGCCGAGGGGCAGGATCTGGCCGGACCGGGCATCTCGGACGCAACCATCAAGGAACAGGTCGAGATCCAGGTGAAGTACGCCGGCTACATCGAGAGACAGGCGCGGGAAGTGGGCCGCCACGACCATTACGAGAATCTCAAACTGCCAGCCGAGCTCGATTACATGGAAGTCAAAGGCCTCTCGGTGGAAGTGCGCCAGAAACTGAACAAGCATCGTCCGGAAACCCTGGGCCAGGCTTCCCGCATTTCCGGCATCACACCGGCCGCAGTCTCTCTGCTCCTGGTGCACTTGAAGAAGGGCGGTTTCAAGGAATTCGCCGCGGCATCCGCGCCGGCGGCCGCATGAAGGCGTTCGACCGCGCTTCCCTGATGACTGTCCTCGCGGACGGGGTGGATGCCTTGCGGCTGGAACTGAGCCAGGCGCAGCTTGAGCGGCTCATGGATTTCCTGGCCTTGCTGGCCAAGTGGAATGCCGTCTACAACCTGACCGCGGTGCGCGATCCGGCGCAGATGGTGACCCAGCATTTGCTGGATTCGCTGGCAGTGCTGCCGGCTTTCGCCGAGGCGCGCCGGGTGCTGGATGTCGGCGCCGGCGGCGGCTTGCCCGGCATGGTGCTCGCCATCGCGCGCCCCGACCTGCGCGTGTCGCTGATCGATACCGTGCACAAGAAAACCGCCTTCCTGACCCAGGCCAAGGCCGAACTCGGCTTGGCCAACGTCAGCGTGCACACCGGTCGCGTCGAGCAATTGCAAGTCGATGAAAGCTTCGATGTGATCACCTCGCGTGCCTTTGCCGAACTCGCCGACTTCGTAATCTGGTCTGCGCACCTGCTGGCGCCGGGCGGGCGTTTCATCGCCATGAAAGGGGTGGCGCCGCAGGAAGAGATCGCGCGCCTGCCCGCCGGCTGGCAGGCGACGCAAGTCCTGCCCTTGCACGTGCCGGGCTTGAATGCGGAAAGACATCTCGTATTCATTGAAGCAGAGCAGGGCAGGAGTCAGCCATGAGCTCACTATTCCACGCGCTGGGCATCACCGACATCTGGCAAATGATCGTCGCCACCATGGTGTTTCTCATGCTGCCCGGCCCCGGCACATTCTGTGTGCTAACTTGCACCGGCCAGCGCGGTTTACGCGGCGGCTTTATCTCGCTCGCCGGCCTGATGCTGGGCGACGCGGTGCTGATGCTGCTGGCGGCGATCGGCGTGGCCGCGCTGCTGAAGGCCAATCCGCTGCTGTTCGGCGCGATGCAATACCTCGGCGCCGCCTATCTCGCCTGGCTCGGCCTGCGGCTGCTGTTCGCCAAGCCCGGGCAGGGCGCCGCGGTGCCGTTTTCGAATGCCGCCGATTTCCGGCGCGGCTTCCTGGTGACCCTCATCAATCCGAAAGCCATCGTGTTCTACATGGCCTT
>JAEWBA010000205.1 GCA_023391395.1 Pseudomonadota bacterium | reverse complement strand
TTTCCAGCGCACCATCAACATCAATTTGGTCGGCAGCTTCAACATGGCCCGTCTGGCGGCGGATGCGATGTCGAAAACTGAGGCGAGCGCCGACGGCGAGCGCGGCATCATCATCAATACCGCTTCGGTCGCCGCCTACGATGGACAGATCGGCCAGGCAGCCTATGGCGCTTCCAAGGCCGGCGTGGTCGGCCTGACGCTGCCGATGGCGCGCGACCTGTCGCGCAACGGCATTCGCGTCATGACCATCGCACCGGGCATTTTCGAAACGCCGATGCTGCTTGGCATGCCCCAAGAAGTGCAGGATGCGCTCGGCCGCATGGTGCCGTTCCCCCCGCGCCTGGGCAAGCCCGCAGAGTATGCGAACCTGGCGAAGACCATCATCGAGAACGTGATGCTGAACGGTGAAACCATCCGACTGGACGGTGCCATCCGCATGCAGCCAAAGTGACCTGGCTGTCCAAGAGCGCCTGCGCGATTGGAGACAGCCATGTCCTCCCGAGCCCCAGGTGAGGGATCTCTAAGCAAGGCAAGCCGCGCGCTTGCCTTTTTTCTTTTGGAGTTGTCATGAGCCGATCAGGATTCGCAGCACTGGTTCTCGGGGTTGCCTTGGTTGCCGGTTGCGCCGCGCCGGCACCGCAGCTTCCTCCCGCGCCCGAAGCGGCCAGCGGCTATACGCAGAAGAGCGGCTGGATCGCGCGGGATTTCATGGTGGCTGCCGCCCACCCGCTGGCGACCGAGGCTGGCTATGAAATCCTGAAGGCGGGCGGCTCGGCCATTGACGCGGCGATCGCGATGCAGATGGTGCTGACGCTGGTGGAGCCGCAATCCTCGGGTATCGGCGGCGGAGCCTTCCTGATGCATTTTGACGGCACCCGGGTCCAGGCCTTCGATGGCCGCGAAACGGCCCCGGCAGCAGTGGATGAGAAGCTGTTTTCCGGCGCGGACGGCAAACCTCTGGACTTCCAGGATGCCATGACCAGCGGTCGCTCGGTGGGCACGCCGGGTGTGCTGCGCATGTTGGAGCTGGCGCACAAGGAACACGGCACGCTGCCCTGGGCGGATTTGTTTGCACCGGCCATCCGGCTGGCGGAGCGCGGGTTTCCGGTCAGCCCGCGCCTGGCGACGCTCTTGAGCCTGGAAAGCCACTTGCAGAAGGATCCCGAGGCGGCCGCCTATTTTTATGATGCCGGTGGCCGGCCCTGGTCTGCCGGCCATGTTTTGAAAAATCCCGCACTGGCCGAGACCTTGGCTGAGATTGCCCGCGGCGGTGCCGATGCCTTCTACCGTGGGCAGATCGCTCGCGACATCGAGGCCAAGGTCAAGTCCCATCCCGTCTACCCCGGCGCGCTCAGTGCAAAGGATCTGGCGGATTACCGCGCGAAGCGGCGCAATCCGGTCTGTGCTCCTTATCGGGTCTGGACCGTATGCGGCATGCCGCCGCCGTCCTCGGGCGGCATTGCGGTTGCCCAGTTGCTGGGCATCCTGGAAACGAAGGACATGCGAGCGCTCGCGCCGGTGGATGGCCGGCTGCGCCCTGAGGCCGTGCATCTTTTTTCCGAAGCAGGCCGGCTTGCGTATGCCGATCGGGCGCGCTATGTGGCGGATACCGATTTCGTGCCCTTGCCGGGCAAGGGCGTCGCATCGCTGATCGATCCGCGCTATCTGGTGGCGCGCGCGCAGCTCATCGGCGACAGATCCATGGGTGTCGCCCAGCCTGGAGTCCCGCCCGGCACGCGCGTGGCCCGGGGCGACGATGTCTCGGCGGAGCGGCCTTCGACCTCGCATATCGTCGTGGTCGATGCCAAGGGCAATACCGTTTCCATGACCACTTCGATCGAGGCGGCCTTCGGCTCGCGCCAGATGGTGCGCGGCTTTTTGCTCAACAATCAGTTGACCGACTTTTCTTTCCAGCCTGCCGACGCCAATGGGCCGATCGCGAATCGCGTGCAGCCGGGAAAGCGGCCGCGCAGCTCCATGGCGCCGGTGCTGGTCTTCGACAAAGGCGGAAAGAAGTTCGTGATGGCGCTCGGCTCGCCCGGCGGGTCCGCCATCATCAACTACGTTGCCAAGGTTCTCGTCGGCACGCTGGACTGGGGGCTCAACATGCAGCAGGCAATCGACCTGCCCAACTTCGGCAGCCGCAATGGTCCGACCGAACTGGAGCAGGGCAGGGTGACGGACGAACTGGTTTCCGCATTGCGCGCACGCGGCCATAACCTGAGAGTGATGGAGCAGACTTCGGGCGTGCAGGGCATCATGCGGCTGGATGTGCATGGCAAAGCGGTATGGTTCGGCGGCGCCGATCCGCGACGCGAGGGGACGGCCAAGGGGGAGTGAGCGGCGGCGTTGCCTTTCCTCCGCGCGGAAAGGCACACGACTCCTCAAAGTACGCGCCGGCTGTTACTCTCTCCCTATGGCAGCGAGAAAGAAAACAGGTTTGGTACTGACTGGCGGCGGCGCGCGCGCCGCCTATCAGGTCGGCGTACTGCAGGGCGTGGCCTCCGTTCTCTATGAGGCCGGTTGGCAGCCCGAGTGCAATCCCTACGAAGTCATCTGCGGCACTTCGGCAGGCGCCATCAACGCCACGGCCCTGGCCTGCCATGCGGACGACTTCGACGAAGGCTTGCAGAAGGTCGTGCGCGTCTGGGAAAACTTTACGGCGGACCAGGTCTACCGTGCCGATTCGCTGGGGGTGATCCGTTCCGGCGCAAAGTGGCTGTCGCTGCTGTCCTTCGGCTGGCTGCTGCGCAAGTGGCACGCCAATCCGCCCAACGCATTGCTGGACAATACGCCGCTGGTGACGCTGCTGAACCGCATGCTGAACTTTCCACGGCTGGATGCGGCGCTGATTGACGGCAGCCTGCATGCGCTGGCGGTGACCGCCTCGTCCTACACTTCCGGCCACCACCTTACCTTTTACCAGAGCGAAGCGGACATCGAGCCCTGGGTCCGCTCGCAGCGCCTGGCATTGCGTGGCCAGGTCGGCGTCGAGCATCTGCTGGCTTCGTCCGCCATTCCCCTGATCTTCCCCGCCACCCCGATCTACTGCAATGGCCGCCGCGAATATTTTGGAGACGGCACCATGCGGCAGGTGGCGCCGATCTCGCCGGCGATCCATCTCGGCGCCGATCGAGTGCTTGTCATCGGTGCGGGGCGTCTGCACGAACCGCCGCTCGAGACCGCGGAATTGGCTTCCTATCCAAGTCTGGCGCAGATTGCCGGTCATGCCATGTCCAGCATCTTCCTGGACAGCCTGGCGGTGGACATCGAGCGCATGAACCGCGTCAACCAGACCCTGTCCATGCTGACCGAAGAGCAGCGCAGCCGCACAACGCTCAAGCCGGTCGACATGCTCATCATCGCGCCCTCGGAGCGTCTCGATGAAATCGCGAGCCGCCATGTCGGCAGCCTGCCGGCGCCGGTACGCCTGCTGCTGGGCGGGATCGGTGCCACCGAGGTGCGTGGCGCGGCCCTGGCCTCCTACCTGCTGTTCGAAGCCAGCTATACCCGCGAACTGATCGAATTGGGCCGAAGGGATGCGCTGGCCCGCCGCCCCGACGTCCTGCGCTTTTTCGACCTCGAGGACCTAGCGGAGCTGGGAGAACCAGCCCTGGCGCGCAGCGCGGCGGGCATGTAGAGCTGCCGCGCCGCCATCGATGAAAAAAGGGCACGCCTATGGCGTGCCCTTTTTATTGAGCCTCTCGACCGAGAACGCTCAACGAGGAGGAGAACTTAATGATGATGGTGGTGGTGCTTCCAGTGCTTGTGCTTGAATTTCCGATGCCTATGCTCGACATAGGGAGGGCCGTACTCGACCACGGTCGGCGCAACATATACCGGCTGCGGCTGGACGTAGACCGGGCGCGGCTGAACGTAGACAACCGGCGGGGGCGCATAGACTTGGGGGGCCGGGTAGCCCGAACCGACGCTGATCGACCAGTTCACGTTTCCGTTTGCCGAAGCCAGCGGCGCGGCCAGGATCAGGGCGGCCGCCGACATCAGCTTGAGGGCCATGACGGCGAATGACTTGTTCATGCAGATTCTCCTTGGCAGTTTTCCATGTATTTAACGCCATAAGCGCGCGGGCGACTATTGGCTGTACGGTAAGTGTTGCAACAGAATGTTTCTGCCACGCGCAGGGCAATTCAAGAACAGCTTGAAAGGGGTATGGCGGGCCATAGCGTGGCGATGTGTTGCATAAGTCTTAATCCAAGTTGATTCCGTCTTGGCAACAGGCTACGCTAACGTCTTTGAGGAAAGGCTGCGGACGCTCGCCTTGGTGCAATGAAAAATCACTCAATTTGGAAGAATATCGTTCTTGTGGTGGCTGCGTTCTTGCTATCCTGGCAAGTTTTTGCGCGTGGTCCTCAGCCTTTGCAAGAAATCCCTGTTTTCGAGCTTCCGCCGGAAGCACGTCACACCCTGCGGCTCATTAAGCAGGGCGGGCCTTTTCTTTATGCCAAGGACGGGACGGTATTCGGCAACTACGAGGGACTTTTGCCCAAACGAAAGCGAGGGTATTATCACGAATTCACGGTTAAAACGCCCGGCAAACGCAATCGCGGCGCGCGCCGCATTGTGACCGGCGGAGAACCGCAGTCGTCCGGCGAGTACTATTACACAGACGATCACTATGCGAGTTTTAAGCGCATTAAAGAGTAATCCCATGCGAATCGAATCGCTGCACAGAGAGCCTGCCAAGATCTTTGCCCGTGCCGAGGAAGATATGAGCTTGTTCAAAACGGTGCCACCGAATGTGGTGCAGTCCATTCGCGCCTTTCGCGTAACCGATTTGCAGGAAGAAGCGGCCCGCCTGGGCCAGCATTTTCTCTATGCCCATTGCGCTGCCGCCACGACGAAGCAGCAAGTGCTCACCTGCATTGCTGAAGCCTTTCATTTCCCGCGCCACTTTGGCAAAAACTTCGATGCGCTGGAAGACTGCCTGACCGACCTGACGTACAAAGCCGGGCCGCAGCCCGGCTTTCTCGTCGTGCTGGAGCAATTGCCCAACACGCCAAAATTCGACAAGGAAGCTCGCGAGACGCTGCTGGACGTGTTCCGGGATGCGGCCGATTTCTGGGCCGACCGCAAGGTGGCCTTCCGGGTCTTCTATTCCTTCCAGTAAGCGCACGCTTCGCACGCTGTTCCGAGCCGGCCGTCAGGCCGGCTTTTCGTTGGCGGCGCTGGGGTACAATGCGCGCCATGAAAAATATCGTGATCCTGATCTCGGGCCGGGGCAGCAATATGCAAGCCATCGTGCAAGCCGCACGTGCGGAGGCCTGGCCGGCCCGGATCGCCGCGGTCGTCAGCAACCGCGCCGATGCGGCAGGTCTGGAGTTCGCTGCCGGCGAGGGCATCCCCACCGCCATCGTCCCGAGCAAGGATTTCGCCTCGCGCGAGGAATTTGACCGGGCCCTGGCCGCCAGGATCGACGATTTCGCGCCCGACCTGGTGGTCCTTGCGGGCTTCATGCGGGTGCTGACGGCACCCTTCGTCGACCGCTATGCCGGACGCATGCTGAATATCCATCCTTCGCTTCTGCCGAGCTTTCCCGGTCTGGCCACCCATCGCCAGGCGCTGGCAGCCGGCGTCAAGGTGCATGGCGCCACGGTGCATTTCGTCACCGCCGCGCTCGACCATGGCCCCATAGTCGCCCAGGCGGGCGTCCCGGTTCTGCCCGAAGATACCGAGGAGACGCTGGCCGAACGGGTGCTGGCGCAGGAGCATGTCATTTATCCGCGCGCGGTGCGCTGGTTCGTCGAGGATCGGCTATCGATCGACAACGGACTGGTACGTATCGCCGCCTAGCCGGACAGAGAGGCCGCGCCGAAGCGGCGCGGGTGCCCTGTTCCAGAAAAAGGTTCCCCATGAGATTGTCCCCCGCCGTCATTACTCACGCCGAACAGGTATTGCGCGAGGTCCTGCGCTTTGCCGGGCCGGCCGACGTAAGCCTGTCACGCTATTTCCGCGAGCATCCCAAGCTCGGTCCGCGCGAGCGAAACGCCGTTGCCGAAGGCGTCTATGCCGTGCTGCGCAACAAGGCCGTCTATGCCAGTTTTTCCGAATCCGGTCATGGTCCGGCAATGCGGCGCCTGGTCCTGCTCGGCCTGATGGATGCGGTCGGCATCGAGGCACTGGGCGGCTTGTCGCCGGAGGAAAAGGAGTGGCTGGAGCATATCGCCCGCATCGACCGCGCTGCCCTGCCGCTGTTCCTGCGCACGAATCTGCCCGCCTGGCTGTTCGACAAGTTGGTGGCGCGCGACGGCGAGGACGCGACCCTGACGATGGCCGAGGCGCTGAACCGGCCCGCGCCGCTCGACTTGCGGGTCAATGTTCTCAAGACGCGTCGCGAGGACGCCATCGCGGAGCTGAGCACAGCGGGCATCGCCTGCGAGGCCACGCCTTATTCGCCACTGGGCATACGGATCCAGGGCAAGCCGGCACTGCAGAAGCAGCCGCTGTTCGCCAGCGGGGCGGTCGAGGTGCAGGACGAGGGTAGCCAGATCCTGGCACAGATCGTCGCCGCCAAGCGCGGCGAAATGGTGGCCGACTTCTGTGCCGGCGCGGGCGGCAAGACACTGGCGCTGGGCGCCGCGATGCGCAACACCGGCCGCCTGTACGCCTTCGATGTATCGGACAAGCGGCTGTCCAAGCTCAAGCCGCGCCTGGCGCGCAGCGGTTTGTCGAATGTCCATCCGGCCGTGATCGCCCACGAAAACGATGCCAAGGTCAAGCGCCTGGCAGGCAAGCTGGACCGCGTGCTGGTCGACGCGCCCTGCAGCGGCCTCGGAACCTTGCGCCGCAATCCCGACATGAAATGGCGCCAGACTCCGCAATCGGTGACCGAACTGAATGCCAAGCAGACCTCCATCCTGGGCAGCGCGGCGCGCCTGGTAAAACCGGGCGGGCGCCTGGTGTATGCGACTTGCAGCCTGCTGGACGAAGAAAACGAGGGCATCGTGGCGCAATTCCTGGAACAGCATCCGGAATTCGAGCTTAGGCCGATGCACGAAGTCCTGGCCGAGCAGAAGATTGCACTCGACATGCAGGATTTTCTGAAGCTGGCGCCGCATCAGCATCAGACGGATGGATTCTTTGCGGCCGTGCTCGAACGGAAAAAATGATCCGGGCGATGCGCCTGGCGGCGCTCTGGCTAATGGCAGGGGCACTGCTGCCGGCCTCGGCAGAGGACAGCGCCGTCGCACGGATCGCATCCAGCGCAGCCGCGCCGAGCTTGCAAGCCGCCTTCACTCCCTGGGACGATATCGAAAGCCTGATTGTCGACGCTTTGGCTGCCGCGCGCAGCCAGATCCGGGTGCAGGCTTACCTCTTCAGCAACAAGAAAATCGGCGCGGCCCTGATCGCGGCGCACCGCCGCGGCATCGATGTGCAGGTCCTGCTCGATGCGCGGCAGTTGGAGAAGACCGGAAGCGAGCTCGCCGCCCGGCTGGCTGCGGCCGGTATTCCGGTGTGGCTGGATGAGCGTTACGAGAACGCGCATAACAAGGTGATCGTGCTCGATGCCGACACGTCCGGCGCCACGGTGATTACCGGAAGCTACAATTTCACCTGGACCGCGCAGCACCGCAATGCCGAAAATGTCTTGATCGTTCGCGACGATCCGGTGCTCGCGGCGCGCTATGCCATGAACTGGGAGCGGCATCGCCAGGAAGCGACACCTTACAAGAAACCATGACGAAAAATCCGTTCTCGGGCCTGTTATCAGACGTATGGTCCGATTTATCCGAGCCCGGCCTCCTGTGGCAGTTGGCGACCTTGGCCGCATGTTTTGCCCTCGGCTGGAGCCTAGCCCGCTGGCTGGGGATACGCTTCGCTATCGACCCCGCATCTTCCCCGGCCTCCTCGAAGGCCAGGCTGATGCGCGCGGGAGCGGCGAGCCTGTTCCGTGTGCTGCCGCCCTTGCTGATTCTTGCCCTGATTGCCCTGGCCATGCCGGTCCTGGCGCAATGGCATCGCGTCAATCTGCTGCACATGACCATCTTGCTGCTGGCCTCGTATGCGCTAATCCGCCTAGGCTTCCATGTGCTGCGCCGGGTGTTCGCGCGCCGCGGCCGGCTGGACGGTTTCGTGCTCCTCTTCGAACGCGGCTTTGCCACGCTGGTCTGGCTGGGCGCGGCGCTCTACATCACCGGATTGTGGCCGGATCTGGCCGGCTTGCTGGAGCGGACAATCCTGCCGCTGGGCCGCAACAAGGTGTCTCTGCTGGTCATTCTGCAGGCCTCGGTATCCGTGCTCGTCACTCTCATGCTGGCGCTGTGGGCCGGAACGGTGCTTGAAGAGCGCCTGATGCGGATCAAGACGGTCCATTCCTCGGTGCGGGCCGTGATGGCGCGTTCCGGCAGGGGAGTGCTCATCCTGGTGGCGATGTTGTTCAGTCTGTCGCTGGTCGGCATCGACTTGACGGTGCTTTCCGTGTTTGGCGGCGCGCTCGGTGTAGGCCTCGGGCTCGGCCTGCAAAAGCTGGCCAGCAGCTATGTTTCCGGCTTCGTGATTCTGCTGGAGCGCAGCCTCGGCATCGGCGACATCGTTTCCGTAGACAAGTTTCATGGCCGCATTACACAGATCAATACCCGCTATACCATCGTGCGCAGCGGCGACGGCATCGAGACCGTCGTGCCCAACGAGATGCTGGTCTCGGCGCCGGTGCAGAACTATTCGCTGACGGATCGTTCCCTGCGGTTGGCAACCAAGATCGTGATTTCCTATCAAAATGATATCGAGACGGCCTTGCGCAGTCTGGAAGACGCCACGCTCTCCGTGCCCAGAGTGAGCCGCACGCCAGCACCGCAGGCGACGCTCACCAGCTTCACCGACAAGGGTTTTGAACTGGAAATCGGTTTCTGGATCAATGATCCTGAGAACGGTCGTGCCAACGTATTGTCCGATGTAAACCGGGCGATCTGGAAAACGGTGCAGGCCGGTGTTGCCGTACCCTATGTGAGAGCGGAAACGCCACCCGCGCAGGCAGCATGACGTCTGGGCATGATGTCTTTCATGCAAAGCAGCTGCTTGTTTCGCAGGTGTCCCGGGTGCGGCAAAAAGCGTACAATCCGCATTGTCCGTGGATAACGCAGACCCATCGCCACGGTGGGGAAGCGCTACCACATCAACCCTGGAGCATGAATGATCCTGAATTCGATGTTTGACACGCTGCTTGGATTCCTGGCGCACGGCTTGTTGAATGCAAGCGCATGGCAAATAGTGGTTTACACGCTGGTCGTGACTCATATCACGATCGCCGCGGTGACGGTTTTCCTGCATCGTTCGCAGGCGCACCGCGCCTTGGACCTGCACGCAATTCCCAGCCATTTCTTCCGTTTCTGGCTGTGGCTCACCACCGGCATGGTCACCAAGGAATGGGCGGCCATCCACCGCAAGCACCACGCCAAGTGCGAAACCGAGGAAGATCCGCACAGCCCGGTCACGCGCGGTATCTGGAAGGTGCTGCTGGAAGGCGCCGAACTCTATCGTGCCGAGGCCAAGAATGCCGAGACCATGGAGAAGTACGGTCGCGGCACGCCCGACGACTGGATCGAACGCAAGCTCTACAGCAAGTACACATGGCAAGGCGTCGGCCTGATGCTGATCATCGACATCCTCCTGTTCGGCGTCGTCGGTCTGTCGGTATGGGCGGTGCAGATGCTGTGGATTCCCATCCATGCCGCCGGCATCATCAACGGCCTGGGCCATTACTGGGGCTACCGCAACTACGATTGCGCGGATGCAGCCACCAACGTCTTCCCGCTCGGCATCATCATCGGCGGCGAGGAATTGCATAACAACCACCACACCTTTGCTACCTCGGCCAAGTTCTCGACCAAGTGGTACGAATTCGACATCGGCTGGGGATATATCCGCTCGCTGGAAATTCTCGGCCTGGCCAAGGTGAAGAAGCTGCCGCCCCAGCCCAAGTTCGACCGCGAAAAGCTGGTCGCCGATCTGGATACGCTGCAGGCCGTCATCGCCAACCGCTACGACGTGATGGCAAAGTATGCGAAGTCGCTGAAGAAAGCCTGGCGCGACGAGCTGGAGCACCTGAAGGCGAAGTCGCAATT
>JAEWBA010000199.1 GCA_023391395.1 Pseudomonadota bacterium | reverse complement strand
GGCCTGGAGCGCGGACGTATCGAGGTGCTGGGTACGCTGCCCGATTATTTCACCGGCACCGGTTTCCAGGTTACGCCGGCGGTGGCACTGGTGCAGCCGCCGTTCGAGCTGCGTGCCGATCCTTTCGAGGTGGCCGAGATCTTCGAAGTGCCGCTTGCCTTCCTGATGAACGGCATGAACCATCAGCGCCGCACCGTGGAATTGCCCAATGGCGGCGGTCGTCGCACCTTCTATGCGATGCCGTACGACCGCTTTTTCATCTGGGGCGCCACGGCCGGCATGCTGCGCAATCTCTATCACTTCCTGCGGGCGTAAGCCGGGCCGGCCAGCATTTTCTCTCTTTGTCCGTCTCCGACAGACCACACGCCGGACGGCGTGCAGCGCCGGTGCGTTTGATTCCACTCTTGCACTGCGTTATCGTATTGCTTACGCGATTATTCACCCAGTTCGATGACTTTTCTCTCCATTCTTTGCGCACTTCTGATCGAGCAACTCAAGCCCCTGCGCGCCGGCAATCCGATCTATGGCGTGGTCAGGACGCTGGCAATGCGAATGGAGAGCTGGTTCAATGCGGGCCAGGCCAGTCATGGCCGGATCGCTTGGGCAGCGATGATGCTGATCCTGATCGTTCCCACCGTACTGATCCATTGGCTGTGCACAAGAATCGGTCCGCTCGCGGAACTGGTATGGAATATCCTGATCGTGTATCTCACGCTCGGCTTTCGCCATTACAGCCATTACTTCACATCGATCCAGCTCGCCCTGAACAGCGGCGACGAAACGACGGCCCGCACCCTGCTGGCCGAATGGAGCGGCGAGGACACGCGCGATATGGAAGTGAGCGACATCGCGCGGCTTGCGGTGGAGAAGGCGCTGATAAGCAGCCATCGCAACGTGTTCGGCGTTTTCTTCTGGTTTCTCATACCGCTGGGGCCGGCCGGCGCCATCCTGTATCGCGTCGCCGAATACTTGGCGCGCGCCTGGAACGAGCCGGAGCGCCTGCGCAATGAGGCCTTCGGCCGCTTTGCGGCGAACGCCTTTCACTGGATCGACTGGATACCGGCACGTCTGACGGCGATCGCCTTTGCCGTCGTCGGCAACTTCGAGGATGCGATCTATGCGTGGCGCAATTTTGCCCATCGCTGGCCGGACAAGGCGGTAGGCATCATCCTTTCCGCCGGCGGCGGCGCCATGGGCTTGCGACTGGGCACTTCTGCCGAAAATGCCGCCGACGTTCCGCCGGTCGACGCCTCCACGGTGGACTCGAGCGGCCTGGAAGGCGATACGCCGCCCGGCGAAGAGGCGACGGCACGGGCCTTGCAAAGCACGGTAGGACTAGTGTGGCGGGCGCTTTTGCTATGGATGTTGCTGTTGCTCTTGCTTTCCTTGGCAGTCTGGCTCGGTTAGGCGGATCCGGGCAGGCTGCGGCGCCTGCCACGGTGGATTCCGCATCACGGGAGCTTGTTTCGCATCAAGTCTTCTATAAGATATAATATGTATGTTCCCCTGTAGCTACACAATGGCTGCAGGACACTGCGAAGCAGCAACGCTACCGAGGGATGCCGCACACATGGCCGATCAAGCCACTAAAACTCCCGCCGTCGCGCGCGAATTCCTGATCCAGGGAATCACTTCCAGCGGCAAAGCCTTTCGCCCCAGCGATTGGGCTGAACGGCTCTGCGGCGTGATGGCTTCCTTCCGGCCGCCGGGAACGGGCGGTCCGAATGCCCACCTGAAATACTCTCCTTACGTCCGTCCGGTCATGTTCGAGGGGATCAAGTCGGTCGTCGTCAATGAAGCTTTGCGCGACATCGAGCCGCTTGCTTATCACTTCGTCGTGGATTTCGCCAAGGACAACGACTTGCAGGTGGTGAATGCCTGCATGCTGCCGGATCCCGCCGGCCCCTGAAGCTCAGGCCTTTTCTCTCAAAACCCGGTACATCCAGGCGCCGCTCAGCCCGAAGGCTAAGTGCGCCAGGACGGTAATCCAGTCACGGCTGGCCGCGAACCACGGGAAGAGGGCGGTGAACCCATGCATGTTCACGCCGTACAAGATCAATCCGAATGCCGCGCCGGCCGCTAATACAAGACCGGCGGCCAGGCGGGAAAGAAGCAGAGCCAGTATCAGTCCGTATAGCGCGGACAAGGCAAAGTGCAGGACGGTCGCCACCAGCAGTACCGCCCAATCAAGCTCCCGTTCGGGCGTCAGGACCGCGGTACCCATGACGATTGCAGCGGCTAGCCGGCTGTCCCGCAGCAGCATGCCGAGCACGGGGCGCGCGGCCAGCCACCAGAGGACCAGCTGAACCAGGGTTGCGGCAATGCCGGCGCCTATGCCGACCATGGCGCCTGCTCGCCAGCCGAAGCCCGGTGTCGAGACGACTGGCGCGGGCAGCGAGATATGCTCGACTTCGACCAGGCGCGCCTTCAGCCGGCGTGCCAGGCCCTCGGCACCCTGTTGCATCAAATGGTGATGGCTGCCGGCGAACAGCGGCCGTGCAATCGGCGCCAGCCAGTTCATCCAGGGGCGGGTCGTACGCACCCGCCATTCATAGCGCACTCTGGTGATGCCGGCGTCGTGCGAGAACGACCATTTGCCCATGCCTTCGAGGTCGCCGCTAGCGGCCGCCTCCAGCGCCACTAGCGGCTCAATACGGGTAGTGCGCGCATCGAACTGTAAGCGGTAGGGTAGTCTGGGTTTCCAGGTATAGCGGCGCACACTACCGATGCCGTCGGCATCGCCGTCTTCGGCATGCTCGACGCATTCCGCGCCTTGCCACCATTCGGGCCAGCGCAGGGAATGAAAGACGGCGTCATAGACCGCCTCCAGGGGCGCTTCGACCTGCCAGAGCGTGACGAACCAATACTCGGCCATGCCTGTGAAGAGGAAAAGAGATGGGATCGATGCGGAAGGCGGAGCCTCCATTATGCGCACTGCCGGTATAGGCGCTTTGACCTGATCGCATCTTGCTGTCGCCAGCGTGCGACTGCCGATCCGTCCGTGTGCCGCAGCCGACTTTACCATATGGAAAGAAATCGGTACGCTATGCCGGAGTGTCGACTCCCAGCATCTTGGTTTTGCAAGCGGCTCGTTTATTCACCAGGGGAAGTGCCAATGTCTCGCAGCCGCCGGCCCGTGCCCATATCCCTAGCAGCCTTACTGGCCTTGCTTCTGGGAGGCGCGATCACCGCAGCGTTGTTCGTCGGTCTGCGCCAGCTCGAGCGCGACAAGATCGAACTCGATTTCCAACGCCATGCGCATGAACGGATCGCCGCCGTCAGCGGCGAAATGGAAGCAGCCGTGCAGGTGGTGCGGGTGCTCAATCAGTTGTTCGCGACCGTCGAGCCGGTGACGCGCGAGCAGTTCCATGTCTTCGCGCAGCCCTTGTTGGCGCGCATTCCTTACATCCAGGCGCTGAACTTCCATCGCTTTATCCGAGACGACCAGCGCGCGGAATTCGAGGCACGCATCCGCGCCCGCCTTCCCGATTACCAGATGCGGCAAACGGTGGACGGCCAGCTTGTCCCGGCGCCACGCCAGGATAGTTACTTGGTGGTGGATTACATCGAACCGATGGCCGGCAACGAGAAGGCTCTGGGACTGGATGTCACTTCGCACAAGCAGATGATGCAGATGGTGCAGCGTGGCATCGAGACTGGACTGCCTTCGTCGACCGCCATGCTCAAGCTTGCGCAGGGCGGACGGGGATTCATCGTGCTGATGCCGGTCTATCGCCACGGTGTCGCTCTCGAGGATGTCGAGTCGAGACGCAAGGCTGTCATCGGTGACACGGCCGTCGTATTCGCCGCGGAAGAGCTGGTCAGCAAGATCCTCGGTACCAGCGGCTTGCCGGCCGGCGGCAATATCGACATCAAGGTCTATGCCTCGCGCGAGCCCGAGGAGAGCCAGCTGGTTTTTCGCTCG
>JAEWBA010000148.1 GCA_023391395.1 Pseudomonadota bacterium | reverse complement strand
CAAGGACGCCGCACCTGGCAGCTCGACCAGGAGATCTCCGCCGTGGCCGAACGCGCCAGCGACCAGGGCCTGATCGTCACCCGGCGCCATGGCTTTGCCTACTTTGATCCGGAAAGCGGGGAGCTGGCGCCGGTGGCGCAGGTGGAAGCCCATCTTCCCGGCAACCGTTTCAATGATGGCAAATGCGATCACCTGGGGCGCTTCTGGGCCGGCACCATGGATTTCGACGGCAAAAAATGCACGGGCTCGCTGTACCGGCTGCTTCCGGACCGGAACTTCGAACAGATCGATTCCGGCTACGCCGTCACCAACGGCCCGGCATGGTCCGTCGATCACACCGTCCTGTATCACAACGACAGCGCCAACGGCCGCGTCTATGCCTTCGACCACGATCCGCAGACTGGCGCGGTATCGAACAAGCGGCTGTTCCTGCAATTCAGTCCCGAGGAAGGTTCGCCCGACGGCATGACCACCGATGCGGAGGGCGGCTTGTGGATCGCGCATTGGGGCGCCGGCAAGCTGACGCGCCGCGATCCCGATGGCGAAGTGACGGCAACCGTCACCCTCCCCTGCAGCCAGGTCAGCAGCTGCACCTTCGGCGGGCCGGATCTGAAAACCCTGTTCATCACCACCGCCGCGGTCGGCCTGAGCCCCAGCCAGCTGGAGCGCGAACCGCTGGCGGGCAGCCTGTTCGCAGTCGAGCCGGGCTTCACGGGCCTGCCTGCGCATACTTTCCGGGGATAGCCATGGAAGAACTCATGCTCGCCGCCGATGTCCAGCGTCTGCGCCTACTGCCAGAGCTGGGCGGCAGCGTCGCCTCCTGGGAATGGAAAACGGTGAACGGCTGGACGCCCGTGTTCCGCCCCTGGGATGGCGAATCGGCCGACCGCTACAGCTTTGCCTGCTTTCCCCTGGTGCCCTGGTCGAACCGCATCAGCGGCGGCGGTTTCGCGCAGGACGGCATATTCCATGCCGTGCGCGCCAACCGCCTCGACGAACACTATCCGATTCATGGCGATGGCTGGCTGCAAGCGTGGAAAATCGCCGAGCAGGACGACCGGCATGTGCGGCTGGAATTGCGATCCAACCGCTTCGACGCCGATCCCTACGTGTATGAGGCCAGCGAATCCTTCGTGCTGCATCCCGACGGCCTGGGCATCGAACTCAGCGTCACCCATCGCGGCGAGCGGCCCCTGCCCTATGGACTGGGCCTGCATCCCTATTTTCCCTGCAACCCGAAAACCCGGCTGCAATTCAAGGCGGATGGCGTCTGGCTTTCCGGTAAAGATCCGATTCCGATCGAGCACAGCAGCGAATTTCCGCCGACCTGGGACTACAACCAGGCGGCGCCGCTGGATGGTCCGCTGATCGACAATTGCTACACCGGCTGGGATGGACGTGCCGTGATCGAGTATCCCGACCGCGGCTTTTCACTGACCATGACGATGGTGGAGAATTCGGGCTACACGCTGCTCTACCGCGCGCCAGGCATGCCGTTCTTTTGCCTGGAACCGATCACCCATCCCATCAATGCCTTCCACATGCATGGACGGCCGGGCCTGGTGCATCTGTCGCGCGGAGAAAGCCTGCGCCTGCGTGCCCGATTTACGGTGGCTGAAACGCAGCGATACTGATTACGGCAGGCAGGGATAATCCCGCATCGTCAGGCGCGCCGCGCCCTTGACGCAACTCAGGCTGGCCATGCATCCCACCGGCAGCGTGACCTTGTCGCGCACATGCCCGAAAGGCAGACCGGTCAGCACCGGAATGCCGAGCTGCCCGCGCAGGTAATCCAGCATCGCCGCAAAGTCGTATCCGTTGTCGTAATCGCTCAGGCGGTAATTGGAAAAGTCGCCCAGCACCAGTGCATGCTGGCGCGCCAGCACCCCGGCATGGAAGAGCTGCAGCAGCATGCGCTCGACCCGGTAGGGATGCTCGTTGACGTCCTCGACGAACAGGATTCCCCCCTCGATTGCAGGGAAGTAGGGCGTGCCAAGCATATGCGTGAGCATGGTCAGATTGCCGCCCCAGAGCCGGCCATCCAGATCGACATCGGGATTGCCCAACGCCTCGAAACTCACACTATGCTCTGGCCGGCCCAGGCACTCGAAGAAATGGCGCAAGGTGAAGGCGCTGGGCTCGGCGCGCAGGAAATCGGCGTCCAGCATGGGGCCGGCAAAGCTGATTGCTCCAGTGCGCGCCAGCAGGCCGAGATGGAAAACGGTGAAGTCGCTGTGGCCGACGAACAGCTTGCCGCTGGCAGCCAAGCTATCGAAGTCCAGCGCATGTAGGAGGCGCGACATGCCGTAGCCGCCGCGCAGGGCCAGGACCATCGTCACCTCGGGATCGGCGGCCGCAGCATGCAGTTGCGCCGCGCGCTCGGAATCCTCTGCGCCGAAACGTTGATGCCGGCGCGCCGGATCGAAAAAGCGGCGCACCTGCCAGCCGTGGTCGGCGAAGATCGCTTCCGTACCCAGCAGTGCCGCCTCGTTCGGCGTGTAGCCGCTGGGCGCGACGATGGCGACCACCTTCTTGTCCGGGCCGCTTGCCATCCTCATTCGCCCGCGAGCGCGCCGCGGCGCAGTGCAGCAGCGCGACGGGCGGCGAAGAATTCCTTGAGCAGATTGCCGCACTCCTCAGCCAGCACCCCGCCCTTCACTTCAG
>JAEWBA010000041.1 GCA_023391395.1 Pseudomonadota bacterium | reverse complement strand
GTGTCGCCGTGCCAGCCATCCTTGATCACGGTGACATCGATATTCACGATGTCGCCTTCCTTGAGGATGTCGCGTTCGTTGGGAATGCCGTGACAGACCACACCGTTGATCGAGGTGCAGAGCGTCTTGGGAAAGCCGTGGTAGCCGACATTGGCAGGGGTTGCCTTCTGCTTCTTGCGGATGTACTCGTTGCAGCGGCGGTCCAGCTCCTCGGTCGAAACGCCCGGCGCTACGTACTCGCCGATCATTTCCAGCACTTCGGCGGCGAGACCGCCGGCGACGCGCAATTTGTAGATCTGCTTCGGATTTTTCAGGGTAATTGCCATTGCTCTTGCCAATAAGGGTCAGGCGCCGCTTTCAGTCAGCTCGCCGAAGGCGGCGGCGGAGACGATCACATTCATGACCTCGTCCTGAAAGATGCGGCGGCCGGCATCGTTGCCGGCGGCGCCTGCCGCCACCATCAAGGGCAGCAGGTGATCGGGATGCGGCTGGGCCTGGCGCGCATCCGGCGCCGCGGTCCATTGCTCCAGGAGACGTGCGCGCTCTGCGGCCGGCTGCGCCACCGTCTCCGCCAGCCAGTCGTCGAAGCGAATCGAAACCTGCCGGAACGCCGGCGAAAAGCCGCGCATGTTGTGGAAACTCATGCCGCTGCCGACAATCAGCACGCCTTCGCTGCGCAGGACTTCCAGCGCCTGCCCGGCACGCAGGTGGTCAGCCGGATCGAGGCCGGTCTTCATCGACAACTGGACGATGGGAATGTCGGCATCCGGATAGATCAGCTTGAAAGGAATGAACACGCCATGATCCAAGCCGCGCTCTGCATCGATTGCGGCCGGCAGGCCGGCGGCCGTCAGCAGCTCGTGGACGCGCTGCGCCAGTTGCGGCGAGCCGGGCGCCGGATACTGCAATTCGTAGGTATGCGGCGGAAAACCGTAGTAGTCGTAGATCAGCGGCGGCTGTGGATTGGCCGCCACCGTGAACTCGTCTTCTTCCCAGTGGCCGGAAATGACCAGCACTGCTTTCGGCCGCGAGCCGACCAGGCTGTGCACGTTTCTAAGGAAGTCGGCCATGCGATCCCACATATGCGGATTGCCCGGCCAGTCCATGAAAAAGCAGGGACCGCCGCCGTGAGGAATGAACAGGGTAGGCAGTTTGGGGTTCATGCGGAATTCTCCAAGAATCTATTGGGCTTCATGGCTCGCGCCGCAGCAGGGCCAGCTTGTCTGTCACGCCAGCCCATTTCTCGTGTTCCGGCAGGGCCGGCTTGGTGCGCGTGATCCGGTGCCAGTTCGGATCCTGCGAGAGCTCGCGGTTGAGGGCGATGAAATGCTGATGCCGGGGCGGGATTTCGCTTGCATTGACGATGGCGTTGACCGGACATTCGGGCACGCACATCGAACAGTCTATGCATTCGTCCGGGTTGATGGCCAGGAAATTCGGCCCTTCGAAAAAACACTCCATCGGGCACACGGAGACGCAATCCGTGTATTTGCATTGAATGCAGTTTTCCGTTACGACAAATGGCATTGCTTCCCTTGAATCATGCCCGCTGCGGCGCAACGGACGCGTCCACTATAACCGCCTTTTCATTTGCGATAAATGTGGCGGACGGAGATTCACTGTCAACAATGGGTTGACAGTGAAGAGCGGCGAGCTGGTCGAAGAGGCCGTAAAAAAGGGAAAATGGACAAGAAGCCTCAGGGCGGATGACAAAAAAGCCCCTGATTGTCAGGGGCTTCGAATCGGTGCCGTGTCGCTGCGGCTGCATGCGCTTTCGTTTTACGCGACCAAGGGCTTCTTCTCTCCGGCAGGGTTCGTTTCCATCATCTCCTCGAGCAGCTCGAATACCTCGTCCTTGGACAGCACATAGCGCTCCAGCAGGGTGTCCTTCAAATCCCAGGCCAGTTGCTTGTAGCCTTTCATCGCTTCCAGCGTGCGAGTGTACAGCTCATCCGCCTTGGCTTCCACCTGGCGCACCGCATCTTCGCGCGAGGACTCGCCCTTGAGCTGCGAGTAATCGAGCTTGGAGCGCGAATACATGGACAGGCGGTTGACCATGAGGTCGAGCTTGGAAGTGACCTTCTGGATGTCGTTCTGGCTGCCGACCGAAATGCCGCGCGCGCCGTAGAACAGTTCCTCCGCTGCCACGCCGCCGTAGAGCTGCATGATGTCCTGTTCCATTTCTTCCAGGGTCTGCAGCGAGACGTCGTCGCCGGAGGACAGCACATAGCCGAGCGCGCCGATCTTGGAAACCGATTCGGTGCTGATCTTCAGCAGGTGCGATTTCTCCTTGACCTCGGCCAGCGGCATGCCTTGGCGCAGGTAGGGGTCGATCTGCATGAAGAAATGGCCGAGTTCGTGTAGGGCCACGCGTTCGCGCTGCTTGTCCTTTTCCGCGGTGGTGGCGCGGTCGGTCAGGCCGATCGAGGCACGCTCGAAGGCGCGGAACAGCACGTCGGTATTGATCTTGGTGTGCTCCTGGATGGCGATCATGCTGGCACGGTCGACCACGGTTTCCACCAGCGCCGGGCTCAGGTTGGCAGTGATCTCGGCCACGTAATCCAGGTTCAGGTTGGCCCAGTCCACGCAACGCTCGTCCTTTTTCGACAGGAAGACGCGCAGCAATTCGCGCCGCTCCGACTTGTTGGGCAGACGGAAATTGATCTTCACCGCGAAGCGGCGCAGCATGGCTTCATCCATTTGCGTGGTGGCGTCGTCGAAGTTGGAGGCGACCACCCAGATCACGCCCTTGCCTTCATCGCTCTTGATGCCGTCCAGCAGGCTCAACAGGGTGTTGGCGGTATCGTCTTCCCACTTCTTGTCGCCGCGGCCGCGCGGCATGAACAGGCTTTGCGCTTCGTCCAGGAAGATGATGCAGCGGCCCTGCTTGCAGGCTTTCTTGTAGATCGTGTTGAGCGCCTTGGAAC
>JAEWBA010000019.1 GCA_023391395.1 Pseudomonadota bacterium | reverse complement strand
CTGAAGTGCCGAGCTGGGCGGCGACCCAGTGACGGTAGCTGTCGGTAATGTCGAGTGCCGACATGCCCAGGCACTCCTCGTAAAACAGCCGACGTGCGGCCGGCGCGACCTGCAGCTCCTTGTCGTGATTCCCGACCAAGGGAATCACCGTGACCTTCACCTCCCGTCGGCGTAGGCGCTCGAGGCATTTCCCCATCCAATAGAAAAAACCGGAGTAGGGCTGAATGCTGTCGGCCGGACGGGGGCGCGCGTGTATGTCAACGATGTCGCGCATGATGGCCAGTACGATTTCCTGGAAACGCGGATCTTCACGCTGCCAGGGGTAGACACCGGCTTCGGCCCATTTGCTGCTGCGAACGAGATCGACGATGTCGCCATTCAGAATCAGCAGCAGTTCATCGATTTCCTGGCCGTCGCCAGGCTCCGCCTTGTCGGCCGGATGGCGCACGGCGAATTCGAGCTGCTCGAAAAACATGCGCCAATCGTTTTCCGAGGCCGTCTGGTTGCCGACCGTGCAATCGGTGCAATGAATGTCCGAGATCAGCACGCATAGCCGGTTGCGCTGCGCACTGCCGGCGGGCCACAGGACCAGGCCTTCGGGAACGGGGGGTTCACGCACGGGAGTGCGCGCGGAGATGCGCGACCAGATGAGGGAAGATGTCGCGCGCGGCATCCTTGCCCATGAAGATGTCCTGGTGCCCGTAGCCCGGGAAAACCTGCAGCCGGTGGCGGCCCTGCACGATCTTCTCCAGGCGCTCATGGCAACGGATGTTGGAATCGGCGAATACGCGGTTGTCCTGCCCCTGGATGAACAGGATGGGCGTGGTCATGTCGGCCGCCCCCTCCAGGTAGTCATCGGGCAGCACCGCATGGCGGGGATTGGATGGATCGTACTTGACTGCCGAATGGTCGCTCTTCACCATCCTGCGCACGTGGCGGTAGTAGTGCACGCCCACGCCGCCGAACAGGTCGCCAAGCCGGGCATGGGTCTCGGGCAGCAGATTGGCGTGATTGAACAGCGCCGGGCTGCCGCTGCCCCACATGAAACTGAGCATGTGGCACTCGGGCGAATCGCATTCCCTGTGCACGAGACCGGCGCCCATGGCCAGCAGCTTTCCTGCCGACCAGCCGCGCTGGCGTCGCCAGGAGGGATTGTAGTACTCGATGCCGAGCACATAATCGGATAGCCATGGCCCGACCGCCAGCTTCAGGGCCGACCAGCGCGGCACATAGGGCGTCAATGCGACGCTGTTGAGAATGACGCTGGATACGCCCTGCACGGTTTTCGCGAACAGGCTCATCGCCATGGTCAGCGCGCCGACACAGTGCGCGATCACGTGGATGCGGCGTTCCGGCCCGACATGGCGGCGCAGTTCCGCCAGCGCGGCCGGATGATCGAACAGCGCGATATCGTCCAGCGTGTCCCGGCTGCGCGCGAGATTGTAGGGAAAGCGGCAACTGCCGCGGTAGTCGAGCGTCCAGACGTCACCAAAGCCTTCGTCGAGCAGCGTCTGCACCAGGTTGCGATGTTCCGGCATGATGAACATGTCGGAGGAACTGGTCAGGCCGTGCACGATCAGCACCACGTCTTCGCAGGCGGTGCGCGCAAAGCGCGTCAGGTGCAGACTGAGTCCGTCGGCCGTGGCAAAGGGATGGAGGGTGACCGTCGCGCCGCTAACGCCTTCGCTCGTGCCCCTCGGGTATGGCCTGCACGCCGGCGCCGGCGCCGGCGCGGCAGGCAGCCGCGGGCCATAGACCTCCCACAAACTGGCCGCAAAGAAGCGTCCGAAGGCCAGCAGGCCGGCCAGGCTCGTTGCGCCATCCGGCCCGATAGCGCGCAAACCGCGCAAGACCTGGGCGAAGTCCGCCAGGCCCAGGCCGGCGATGCCGGTCGCCCACAATGGCAGGCCCGGCGGCGCATCGGCATCGAGTTCCCCATCCGCATGCCCGCGGTACACATTGACATAGAGCGAGGTGGTATCGCTCCACATGTCGAGCGGCGCGTCGTGCTGCACCTGTTTCTTGCCGAGCAGGGTCATCGGCTCGCCCTGTGGCGTGGTGCACTTCACTTGGTACACCATGAGCTTGCGGTCGCGGTCGGCACTGTCCTGAAGCAGATGGAAGGCCCCCCAGGAAATCGGGCATACGCCGCCCAGCAGCGCGCAATCGACATGACCCTCCAGCGTACCGGCATGCTCTCCGGACTGCAGGAAGGCAGCAAGGTCTGGAATACGGACCGTCACATGCAATGCGAGCGCATGGCCGGCGACTTCACCCTGGGCGCAACTGTCGGCAAACGTAGTTGCGGCTGCGCTGACATGGCCGCGCATCACTTCGGAAAATTCGACCCGCACGCCCTGCAAGGAGGACGACGGAGCATGGGCCTCTTCGATCGGCATTCCATCCATGGTGACCTCTACAAGTCCGCATCCGGCGCAAAACCGGTGATGTCGTGAGCAATCCATTCCGCCAGCGCGCTGATGGTGGCGGCCGGATTGGCCCCCAGCGCGGTCGGCATTAGCGAGCCGTCGGCCACATACAGGCCGAGGTAGCCGAACGCCTGCCCCCGCGAACCCGGCAGGGCGCTGACCACGCCTGCCTCCGGCGCGTCGGCCAGGGCGCAACCGCCAAGCGGGTGCACGGTGATGTTGTTGCGGATCGGCCATAGCCAGGTCGGCATCGGTAGAAAGCGCCGGCCGCCGATGAAACGGGTGAAGCGCCGTCCGAGGGCGAGGATGGCGTCGTACAGCGGCCGATTGCTTTCCTGCGGCCAGTCGATGTCGAGGTGCCCGACGCGGTTCAGGCGCAAGCTCCCGTCCGCCTTGTCCAGTCCCATGCACAGCAGCACCGCGCTGTACTGCGACAAGTCGTGCGCAAACAGGCGCTGCATGAGATAGCCGACGCGGCTGCTCCTGCGCCCCGGATAAGCCTGATCGAAGGCGTAGGCAAACACTTGCGGGCAGGCGCGCCACAGCCGCTGCCAGGGATTGAGCATGGGCCCGAGCGCGGCCGCCGCCCATCCGGCCTGGCTGGGGAAGCTGGCATCCTGCAACAAGAAGGCATGGCGCCGGTCAAGCTTCTCGTACAGATAGTGGTCCGTGTATTGCGTGATCACTGGTCCGTAGGTCGAGTTGATCTCGCGTCGCCCTTCCAGCGCAAAGGAGAGGAAATCCCCGTTGCCCGAGAAGCCCATACCCAGCCGACGGGACAGATGCGGCAGGCACCGATAGACGTCGCGGCAGCGCAACAGCAGCTCGCTGCTGCCCAGCGTTCCTGCTGCCAGCACCACGCGACGCGCTGTCACGCTATATTCGCCGCCTTCGCGCATGTCCCGGAATACCACGCGATAGCCGTACCGGCCATCGCCCCGGGCATCGTCACGCCCTTCGGCATCGAGCGGCACGATGCGCAGGACCAATGCCTCCGGCCGCAGCACCGCGCCATAGCGGCTTTGCGCCACATGCAGGTAATTGCGATCCACGGAATTCTTGGCCTGCACGTTGCAGCCGATGTTGCATTCGCCGCAATAGGTGCAGGAAGTCTGCAGGGCGCCATAGCGATTGCGCTCCTGCACACCCATAGGCGTGGCTTGGGCGCTGCCTTCATAGCTGTACGCATTGCCGAAGAAGACGCAAATATCGGCCAGGCGGGTCGGCAGCTTTGCTGCGCGGGCGAAGGCCTGGAACTGCGCGGTGCGGCGGATGTAGCGGCGGTCGTCCGGGCCGCTGGCCGCCGGGACGGTACGTGCGCCCAGCACTTGCTGCGCCACGTCGTAGTAAGGGGCCAGTGCCGCGGCGCTGAGCTCGCGCGGCCAGCCCTGTTCGAACACGGCCGGCGGCGGGCGCAGGAAGACATTGGCATAGATTTGCGAACCGCCGCCCACGGCCGCCGCGGTCACGGTATCGATGCGGTCGAAGTGGCGGATATCGAACATGCCCGTCAGGTGCCCATGCCGTTTCCCCCGCCGCCGCACTGCCTTGGGGCGGCGCACGCCATCGCCGCGCGGACACCACATGTTGTCGGCCAGCTCATGCGGACTGCGCGGGAATCCGCCCAGCGGATAATCCTTGCCGCGCTCGAGCACCAGGACGCGCCCGGGCCATTTCCTGGACAGGCGCGCGCCCATCACCGCGCCACCAAAACCGCTGCCAATGACGACCACTTCGTATTCCGGACCGGTTTCCACGCACTCCCCCGCTGTTCTTTTTTTGCGGCTTCGTGCGAATTTTCAGGAGCCGCTTGTCGGGCGATGATATTTGATTTTTATCAATACTCGTAAAATTTTTATAAGATAGCAGCAATGCGCGACAGCGCCCTGGCGTCTGCTAGGATGGGGGTTCGCAGCGGCAATACGAGCATGGCAGCACCAACACAAGAGCAAAGTGCCGATGACCTCCTTCTTCCGCTTATCCCATTTCTGGCTGATGGCAATCTGCCTTCTCGCCGGCATATCCCACGCCGGCACGCTGCGGGTGGACGACCGGCCGATGCCGGAGCCGATCAACCTGACGCCTTACTGGACACTTCTGGAGGACCCGGACCGCGCGCTGGACATCACGGAGGTGGCGGCGCCGGAAAACGCCTCGCGCTTCGGCACGCCGCCCCCGCGCGCCCAAGGCCATGTCGGATCGCTGAATTTCGGGCTCAGCGAGTCGGCAATCTGGTTGCGCGTCACTGTAGACAACACCTCCGAACGCTATCTCGAGCGCTGGCTGCAGGTCGCCTATCCCCAACTGGACTCGGTCGAGCTTTACATCCCCATAGCGGGCGGATTCCAGAAGATCGCCACCGGCGATTCCCTGCCCTTTGCCGAGCGCCCTCTTCCCTACCGCAATTTCGTCTTTCCGCTGAGCCTGCCGCCCAAATTCGCGACGACCTATTACCTGCGCGTGGCTTCCGACAGTTCTCTCGACATTCCGACCAGCCTGTGGGAACCGGAAGCCTTCCAGAGCCACAGCATGCATCAATACCTTGGGCAGGCGCTGTTCTTCGGCATGCTGCTGGCGTTGGGCCTGTACAACCTTCTGCTGTTCTTCACCTTGCGCGACCGCTCGTATTTCTATTACGTGCTGTTCACCGCCGCCAGCGCGCTGGCGCTGCTGTCCTTCAGCGGCATCGGTTTCCAGTTCCTATGGCCGAATTCGCCGCGCTGGGCCAACATGTCGGCGATGGTCGGCTTTGCCTGCAATGGCCTGACCCTGCTCCTGTTTCAGCGCAGCCTGCTCGACACGCGCCGGATTGCACCGTCGCTGGATTGCGTGATGGTGGCATTCATGGGGCTGAACCTGTTGCAGATCATCGGCCTGGCCTGGTCCTTTGCCGACATGGTACGTGTCGCCATCGCCATCGATGCGCTGAACATGCTGCTCGCCTCCGTGGTGGCCATCGTTTGCCTGCGGCGCGGCCAACGCAGTGCCCGCGTTTTCCTGGTGGCCTTCGGGGTACTAGTCGTGGCCGGCGTGCTGACCGCATTGCGCAGCCTCGGCTTGTTGCCCACCAATTTCCTCACCATCAACGGCCTGCAAATCGGCTCCGCCTTCGAAATGCTGCTCTTGTCGCTGGCGCTGGCCGAACGCTTCAACCAGATCCGGCGCGAGAAAGAAGCGGCGCAACAGCAACTGGTGGATAGCCTGAAACGTTCGGAGCGCATTCTTGAACAACGGGTTGCGGAGCGTACTGCAGAACTTCAGCGCAGCAATGCCGAACTGGTCGAGCACGAACGTGCGCTGGAGGGCGCCAAGGAAGTGGCGGAAGAAGCTTCGCGCATGAAGTCTGCCTTTCTCGCCAACATGAGCCATGAGATCCGCACCCCGATGAATGCGGTGATAGGCATGGCCTACCTCGCCCTGCGCACGGAACTGAGCGTCAAGCAGCGCGACTACATCGAGAAAATCCATCGTGCCGGCATCTCGCTGCTAGGGATCATCAACGACATCCTCGATTTCTCCAAGATCGAGGCCGGCAAGATGGATATCGAGCACACTGCCTTCTCGCTGCATGAGGTGCTGGCGAACGTCAGCGCGATCACCGGGCACAAGGCCCAGGAAAAAGGCTTGCGCTGCGTCTTCGACATCGCCGACGACGTCCCGCCGCAGCTGCTCGGCGATCCGACACGGCTGGGACAGGTGCTGGTGAACCTGATGAGCAATGCCGTCAAGTTCACGCATGCCGGCACCGTCACCTTGCGCTGCCGCGTGGCTTGCAGGAACGAAAAAAACGTGGAATTGCTATTCGAAGTGGAAGATACCGGCATCGGCATGACACCCCAGCAGCAGGCGCGATTGTTCCAGGCCTTCACTCAGGCCGACGGCTCCACCACGCGCAAGTATGGCGGCACGGGGCTGGGGCTGACTATCAGCAAACGCCTGGTGGAATTGATGGGTGGCCGCATCAGCCTGCGCAGCCAGGCCGGCGTCGGGTCGGTGTTCTGTTTCAACGCCGGATTTGCCGTGGGCACCCTCGAGGAAACGGTGGGCCTGACGATGGCGCCCGGCCTGCGCGGCCGGCGCGCCTTGGTGGTGGATGACAACCAGGCGGCACGCGAAATCCTCGTCCAGCTCCTGGAAAGCCTGCATCTGCATGCCGATGCCGAGGACAGCGGTGCCGGCGCACTCGACGCGATCCGCAACGCGGACGCGGGCCAAGCCTACGATGTGGTGCTGGCGGACCTCGGCATGCCTGGCATGAATGGACTGGAACTGGCAGCTGCGATTGTCGAGGCGGGACTGTCGCACACACCCAAGACCATTCTCGTCACCGCCTTCGGGCGCGAGGATGTGCTGCACCAGGCCGAAGATGCGCCGATCGCCACTACGCTCTTCAAGCCCATCGACCCGTCCAAGCTGTACGACACCCTGGTCAACGTGCTGGCGCAGGAATCGGCCATGCGCGCCAGCGAACGGCAGCGAAGGGTCTTGCCGCGGTTCGATGGCCACAGCGTGCTGCTGGTGGAGGATAACGACGTGAATCAGCAGATTGCCCGCGAGATGCTGAGTGTGACGGGCCTGCACGTGGATATCGCCGCCAATGGCCGCATCGCGCTGGACATGCTGTTAGCTAGCGGCGCACCGGCCTACGATCTGGTGCTCATGGACTTGCAGATGCCGGAGCTGGGCGGCCTTGCAGCTACGCGCCGCCTGCGCATGGAGCCCGCCTACGCAAACCTGCCGGTCATTGCCATGACCGCGCATGCCACTCCCCAAGAACGCGAGGAGTGCCTGCGCAGCGGCATGCAGGATCACATCAGCAAGCCGATCGATCCGGACGAGTTCTATCGTGTGCTTGCACATTGGCTGAAGCCGCAGGTGCCGGTCCCGGAGCGGGCCACCTTGGAACAGCAAGAGCTGGGTAAGGCCATTACGCTTATGGACATCCCGGGATTCGACACCGCCGCAGCGCTGTCCCGCCTGGAGGGAGACATTGCGCTTTACCGGGAAATCCTGGGCATGCTGGTGCCGAGCCTGGAGCGCGGCCTGGCGCAGATCGAAGCCGCGCCCGAACGAGGGGCGGTGCAAGCCGCGGTCCATGCCATTTACGGCATGGCGGCCAACGTCGGCGCCACGAGCTTGAGTGCTGCAGCCGCCTCGCTGGAGGCTGCGCTGAAGCAGGGAAGCGAAACCCCGGAACAGATAACAGAGTTCGTTGCGCACGCACGACGCACGCTTGCCGGCGTGCGCCAAAGCTTGGGAGAGCAATCGCCGGTGCCGTAGCGATGCGGGGAAAACACAAGGGGCTGGCATTGCTGCCAGCCCCCTCTTTCCTACGCTGCCGATCTTAGCGGGCGTCAGCCGCTTCCAAGACCGGCCGGCCGGGGCCAACCACGATGTCGTAGGCGTCCTTCGCCTCGCCGGCCGCGCCACACCAGGCCGCATCCTTGGAGGCGGCTCGGCCGCACCAGGCAGTATCCTTGGCCACGGCACGTCCACACCAGGCCGTATTCTTGGCGACCGCGCGACCGCACCAGGCCGTTTCCTTGTCGACCGCGCGACCGCACCAGGCGGCATCCTTGGCCACAGCTCGACCACACCAAGCCGTATCCTTGGCCGCGGCTCGGCCGCACCAGCTCGAGGGGCCGGCGGAATCGGCCGCACCGAATTCCTGCGCATACAGGTGTTGCGTGCGCTCGGCCGCGGAAGCCAAGTTGGCCGCATCCTCGGCGCCGCGCATGCCGAAATAAGGGAAGTGGTGCACGAAGTAGCCGAACACGCGTTCGCAGTCTTCCGCGTACTTCATGGTGTCGAGGATATGGCCATGCCAGAACTTGTCCACTGTCGAGCTAGGTGCGATCGGCTCATTCGGGTACTTGGCAAGCAAGGCAAGGAAACGCTTGTACTCCAGTTCGTGGCGGTCCGCTTCGGCCCGCGTCCAGCCCTCCCCTTCCTTCTTGTCCATCAATTTGAATTTGATGGGGTCGAGATCCAAGGCGAAAATCGCTTCGACGATTTGTTCGGTGCTTTTCTTTTGCGTATTCTGGCTCATTCCTGCCACCTCTCTTGTAGGTTTGATGAAGAAGGATCGCAAGGCCGCTCATGCCTTCAGGCGCGGCGCAAGACCCACAGCGGCGCCGTTTTTCTTGGGCGCAATTCAATCTAGCATGCAGGGAGCCCCTCGGACTTCGCACGGGTTTGATGCAGCTCAACTTTCCATACGGTTACTTTCCGTACGCTGCTTGAACATCGGGCACATTCAAATATTGCAAGCCGGAAATAGATGCCCAGAAGCAGTTCTCTTTAGGCAATATTGCTGTTAGGCTACGCCTTCGCAGGCTTTTTGAGGCAGCATGGGAAACAGCAGCCAGATGAAGACCTTCAAACGATTTCTCTATGCCTTGCTCAGCTCACCGGGGTGGTGGCTGGGCGTGGCAGTCTCCGTTTCGCTGGCCGTGATTGCGGCAGACCTGATCGAGGACAAGGCCGAAGCCGAAGCCGACTACAAGATCACTAACGCGCAACTGGCAATCAAGGCGCGCGTGCAGTCGTATATCGATGTGCTGCGCGGCGTCAACGCGCTGTTCTACACCAACGACCAGGTCACGCGTGCCCAGTTCCGCACCTACGTGAGCAAGCTCAATCTGGAACGCAGTTTCCCCGGAATTCGCAGCCTGAATTTTGCCCGGCACATCGGCGCGGACGAACGCAAGAGCTTCGAAGCGGCGGTACGCGCCGATACCAGCGTGCAACCGGGCGGTTATCCCGCCTTCAGCATCACTCCTCCCGGCGAGCGCGAGGAATACCACGTGCTGACCTACCTGGAGCCGGTGGACAGCCATCGCATGTCCTTCGGACTGGATATTGCGTCCAACCAGCGTGTGGCCAAGTCCCTGGCAGAATCGCGCGACAGCGGCCAACTGACTTCCTCGGGCCGGCTGATCCAGATCGTCGGCCCGGAACAGCATGTCGGCATGTCCATGCGCATGCCCTTGTACCGGCCCGGCATGCCGCTGCGGACGGTGGAGGAAAGGCGCGCCGCCTACTACGGTTCGGTGGGCGCCGGTTTCGACATCAACAAGCTGTTGGAAGGCGCCGTGGCCGCGGAAACGCTGAACAACATGCGCTTCAAGATCTACGATGCCGGCCCCAGCGAAGCGCCCAGACTTTCGGGCGCGCCGGATCCGAACCGCCTGTTGTTCGACAGCGGCCCCCCGGCCGGAGGCTTCGATGCCGACGCCGAGGTGTTTTCGCGAAAAGTGACGATGGCGGTGGGGCCGCGTATATGGGAACTCGAATTTTCCGCCGACAAGAGCGCAATCGTGCAGCACCTGGATGCCTATCTGCCCTGGCTGGCGCTGGTCATCGGCCTGCTCGGGTCCGTGCTGCTGTATGCGATCTACTATTCCCTCAGCCTGGCGCGGCAGCACGCTGCCGATCTGGCACGGGAAATGACCAGGGACTTGCGCGCCAGCGAAGCCAGCCTGGCTGAAGCGCAGCACATGGCTCATCTCGGCAACTGGGTGCTGGATCCGTCAAGCGGGAAGATGTCATGGTCGGCCGAAATGCACCGCATCTTCGGACTCGACCATTTCAACGAACCGCGGTTCGAGGATTTCCTGCGCCGCGTCCATGAGGAAGACCGGGAACACCTGCGTACCTGCATCGAGCAGGCCATGCACGACAGCGAGGAATGGGAAGGCGAACACCGCATCACGCAGCGCAGCGGCGCGGTACGGTGGGTGCATACCGTCGCGCGCCCCGGCAGCCAGGACGATCAGCGGGTGCGCGGCATCATCATGGACATCACCGAGCGCAAGCGAACGGTCGAAGCCCTGCAGCGCTCGCAGGAACTGCTGCGCGACCTGACCGCGCACCAGGACCGCATCAAGGAAGAGGAACGCAAGCGCATCGCGCGCGAAATCCACGACGAACTCGGCCAGACGCTGCTGGCCTTGCGCATCGACGTCGCCATGCTCGATGCGCGCACGGGCGATTCCCATCCGCTGCTCAATCGCAAGGTGCGCGGCGCCTTGCAGCACATCGACGCCACCGTCAGGACGGTGCGCACCATCATCAACAACCTGCGCCCAGCCGTGCTCGACCTCGGGCTGACGGCGGCGATCGAGTGGCAGATCAACGAATTCCGGCGCCGCAGCGGCATCGCGTGCGAGCTGAATCTCGATGCAGACGAACTGGTGGTGGACGACGAAACCGCCACCGCGTTGTTCCGGGTCCTGCAGGAGTCGCTCACCAACATCATCCGCCACGCTAAGGCCGACCGTGTCAGCATCTCCTTGCACCAGGAAGACGGACGGCTGAAGATGGAAGTGCAGGACAATGGCATCGGTCTGCGCCCTGACTATCGCCTGCACGACAATGCCTTCGGCCTGGTGGGCGTGGAGGAGCGCATCCTGGCCCTGAACGGCGAATTCCGTATCGACAGCACTCCGGGCCAAGGTACGACCCTGATCTTCATCATCCCGCTGGAAACCGGAGACATCCTGGAACAGCGCCGGGTCGGATAGGCCGGCGCGGCCGGCGGCAGTTCCGGCTATCCCTCCTCGAAGGCCCGGTCGTTGCTGCCGATCTCGCCTTCCCGCCCGGCGACGATCGACGTCCGGCCATCGGGAGCGATCTTGCGG
>JAEWBA010000018.1 GCA_023391395.1 Pseudomonadota bacterium | reverse complement strand
CACTCGAAATACGCCATTTCCGGCGCATATCCGGCCTCAACCAGCGTTTCGAAGCCAGCCTTGATCAACTCAACCGTGCCGCCGCACAGAACAGCCTGCTCACCGAACAGATCGGTTTCGGTCTCTTCACGGAAGTTGGTTTCGATAATACCGGCACGGCCACCACCATTGGCCATCGCGTAGGACAAGGCGATGTCGCGCGCATTGCCCGACTTGTCCTGGTACACCGCCACCAGGTGGGGCACGCCGCCACCCTGGGTGTAGGTGCCGCGCACGGTGTGGCCGGGGGCCTTCGGTGCCACCATGATGACGTCGAGGTCGGCACGCGGCACGACTTGACCGTAATGGACGTTGAAGCCGTGGGCAAAGGCCAGCACGGCGCCCTGCTTGGCGTGCGGTTCGACGTTTTCCTTGTAGACCTGGGCGATGTTTTCGTCCGGCAGCAGAATCATGACAACGTCGGCTTGCTTGACCGCGTCATTGACTTCCATGACGTTCAGGCCGGCATTCTTGGCCTTTTCCCAGGAGGCGCCGCCCTTGCGCAGGGCAACGGTCACCTTGCAGCCGGAATCGTTGAGGTTTTGCGCATGGGCGTGGCCTTGAGAGCCGTAGCCGATGATGGTGACGTTCTTGCCCTTGATGAGGGAGAGGTCGCAGTCTTTGTCGTAGAAAACTTTCATGATGTTCCTAGCTAATGATAGTTGTTGTAGTAATTCAAACCTTGAGTATGCGTTCGCCGCGGCCGATGCCGGAGCCGCCCGTACGCACCGTTTCGAGGATGGCGGTGCGGTCGATCGAGTCGATGAAGGCATCCAGCTTGGACTTGTTGCCGGTCAGCTCGATGGTGTAGGTCTTCTCGGTGACGTCGATGATGCGGCCACGGAAGATATCCGCAGTGCGCTTCATTTCCTCGCGTTCCTTGCCGACCGCGCGCACCTTGATGAGCATCAGTTCGCGCTCGATGTGCGAACCTTCGGTCAAATCGACCACCTTCACGACTTCGATCAGGCGGTTGAGGTGCTTGGTGATCTGCTCGATGACGTCATCCGAGCCGCTGGTGACGATGGTCATGCGCGACAGGGTGGCGTCCTCGGTGGGTGCCACCGTCAGGGTTTCGATATTGTAGCCGCGCGCGGAGAACAGGCCTACCACACGCGACAAGGCACCCGCTTCGTTTTCGAGCAATACAGAGATGATATGGCGCATTACAGATCCTCCGAACCCAGGAGCATTTCAGTCAAGCCCTTGCCGGCCTTCACCATCGGCCAGACGTTTTCGGTTTGATCGGTAATGAAGTTCATGAATACCAAGCGGTCCTTCATCGCGAACGCTTCGCGCAGCGCGCCCTCGACATCGCCCGGCTTTTCGATCTTCATGCCGACATGGCCGAAGGATTCCGCCAGCTTGTTGAAGTCGGGCAGCGAATCCATGTAGGACTCGGAATAGCGCGAGCCGTAATCGATCTGCTGCCACTGGCGCACCATGCCCAGGAAGCGGTTGTTCAGCAGGATGATCTTGGGAGTCAGGTGGTACTGCTTGCAGGTCGCCAGCTCCTGGATGCACATCTGGATCGAGGCTTCGCCGGTGATGCAGGCAACCGTCGCGCCGGGATTCGCCATTTGCACGCCCATCGCATACGGCAGGCCCACGCCCATGGTGCCGAGGCCGCCCGAATTGATCCAGCGGCGCGGCTTGTCGAAGCCGTAGTACTGCGCCGCCCACATCTGGTGCTGCCCGACGTCGGAAGTGATGAAGGCATCGCCGCCGGTCACTTCCCACAGCTTTTCGACCACCGACTGCGGCTTGATGACCTCGCTGGAGGTGGCGTACTTCAGGCAGTCGCGCTTGCGCCACTCCTCGATCTGCCTCCACCATGCGGACAGGGCCTGTGCGTTGGGCTTGGTGTCCGACACTTCGAGCTGGGCTAGCAATTCCTGCAGCACGTCCTTGACGTTGCCGACGATGGGAATGTCCACCTTGACGCGCTTGGAAATCGAGGACGGGTCGATGTCGATGTGGATGATCTTGCGCGGATGGGTCGCAAAGTGCTTGGGATTGCCGATCACGCGGTCGTCGAAGCGCGCACCGATCGCAATCAGCACATCGCAGTGCTGCATCGCCATGTTGGCTTCGTAGGTGCCGTGCATGCCCGGCATGCCGACAAACTTGTCGCTGGAGGCCTTGTAGGCGCCCAGGCCCATCAGCGTGTTGGTGCAGGGATAGCCGAGGCGATCGACCAGTTTGTTCAGTTCGGGAGAGGCGTCGGCCAGAATCACGCCGCCGCCCGTATAAATCATCGGCCGCTCGGCATTGAGCAGCATCTGTACCGCCTTGCGGATCTGGCCGGAATGGCCCTTGTCCACCGGCTTGTACGAGCGCATTTCGATTTCCTTCGGATATTCGAACGCGCATTTCTGCATCGTGATGTCCTTGGGGATATCGACCAGCACCGGGCCGGGACGACCGGTCGTGGCGATGTAGAAGGCCTTCTTCATCGTCGTAGCCAGATCCCTGATGTCCTTGACCAGGAAGTTGTGCTTGACGCAGGGACGGGTGATGCCCACGGTATCGCATTCCTGGAAAGCGTCCTGGCCGATTGCGGCCGTCGGCACCTGTCCGGAAATGACGACCATCGGAATCGAATCCATGTAGGCGGTCGCCAGGCCGGTAACGGCATTGGTCACGCCGGGGCCCGAAGTCACGATGGCGACGCCGACCTTATTCGAACTGCGCGAATAGGCGTCAGCCGCGTGGATCGCCGCCTGTTCGTGGCGCACGAGAATGTGCTGGAATTTTTCCTGATTGAAGATGGCGTCGTAGATGTAGAGCACCGCGCCGCCGGGATAGCCGAACACATGTTCGACGCCTTCCTCGGCCAGGCAGCGCACGACGATCTCCGCGCCGGTAAGTTCGAGACTCATTGCCAGGTCCTTTCAAGATCCATTGGAGATTGATCGGATGCTCTCTCCTAGCGAAATCGTCCGGATAGCCAGCGCCGGGGCTTCCCTTCCTTGTGCGGTCACGCCGGTTCGTCGCGCAACCGTAGTTGCGGTTCAAACCGACGCTAAACGCGACTCGTTCAGCCGGTGTAACTGGGTCACCGAGACGATTCCTCGCGCTTGTGGCGCGGGTTAGAGCAAACAGCTTTCAAAAGATAAAGCGCGTCTGATCGGGCGCGGCATCATGCGTCGCACGCAAAAAGACAATTCTTCGGGGATGGCGAAGGGAGTAATACGTTACTGCGTTGCACCATCCCGGTCAAGTCCAATTCAGCGAAAAGCGTTTGAAATCAAGCGTCTCAAGGAGGAATTTCACACAGATCAAGCCGTTTTTTGCTAGCATGCGGTCATTTTCGACACGCCGTGCCTGTGCGCCGGCCAATTAAGGCGCCCCTGGGAACCCCCGCTGCAGCGCATGGCAACCGACAAAGAACTCTCCGATTTTCTCGAAGGCGTGGAACGCCGGGCATTCAAGCAAGCCGCCTATGCCGTGCGCCGGGACGAAGCGGCGCTGGACATCGTGCAGGATGCAATGATCCGCCTGGCGGAAAAATACGGCGACCGGCCGGCGGCGGAGCTGCCGCTGCTGTTCCAACGCATCCTGCAGAACGCCATCCGCGACTACTTCCGGCGCGAAAAAACCCGCAGCGGCTGGATCAGCCTGTTTTCCGATTCCCGCCGCGAGGAGGACAGCGAGGAATACGATATTCTGGAAACCCTCGAAGCCGAAGCCGGCTCGGCCGCGGCCGAATCCAGCGCCGACAAGGTGGAGCGCGCGCAGGTACTGGCCCTGATAGAGCAGGAAATGCAACGGCTGCCCGACCGTCAACGCGAGGCTTTTCTCATGCGTTATTGGATGGATATGGACGTGGCCGAGACGGCGGCCGCGATGGGATGCTCCGAAGGC
>JAEWBA010000009.1 GCA_023391395.1 Pseudomonadota bacterium | reverse complement strand
GTCATCGGTCGTGACCGCGTCGAAGTCGATCTGCCGCTTGCGGAAGGCGATTCGCTGCGCTCGAAGATCAAGCAGGTGGCATCCGGCCGCTTCGGCCTCACCCCCCAAAACCAGAGCTCGGCCGATCAGGTCCAGATAAAGATGGCGCAGGGTGCCAAGCCGGGCGAGGGCGGCCAGCTTCCCGGCCACAAGGTGTCCGAGTACATCGCCAAGCTGCGCTTCTCCGTGCCGGGTGTCGGCCTGATTTCGCCGCCGCCCCACCACGACATCTACTCGATCGAGGACCTGGCGCAACTGATCCACGACTTGAAGAATGCCAATCCGAGGGCCTCCATCTCGGTCAAGCTGGTTTCGGAAGTCGGAGTCGGCACGGTCGCGGCGGGTGTGGCGAAGGCGAAGGCCGATCACGTGGTGATCGCTGGTCATGACGGCGGCACCGGCGCATCCCCGCTATCCTCGATCAAGCATGCCGGCACGCCCTGGGAACTCGGTCTTGCCGAAACCCAGCAGACCCTGGTGCTGAACCGCCTGCGCAGCCGCATCCGGGTGCAGACCGACGGCCAGATCAAGACCGGTCGCGATGTCGTAATCGCCGCTTTGCTGGGCGCCGACGAAATGGGTTTCGCCACCGCGCCGCTGGTCGTGGAGGGCTGCATCATGATGCGCAAATGCCATCTGAACACTTGCCCGGTCGGCGTCGCCACGCAGGATCCTGTGTTGCGCGCCAAGTTCTCCGGCAAGCCGGAGCACGTGGTCAATTACTTCTTCTTCGTGGCGGAAGAGGTGCGCCAGATCATGGCGCAACTGGGCATGCGTACCTTCAACGAGCTGATCGGTCGTGCGGACCTGCTCGACAAGTCGAAGGCGATCGCGCACTGGAAAGCCAAGGGCCTGGACTTCAGCCGCATCTTCCACCAGCCTGACATGCCGGCGTCCGAGCCGCGCTACCAGGTGGAGGAACAGGATCACGGCCTGGAAAAGGCGCTTGACCACAAGCTCATCGAGCAGGCGCGGCCGGCGCTTGAGCGCGGGGACCGGGTGTCCTTCATCTCGCCGGTAAAGAATGTCAACCGCACCGTCGGTGCCATGCTGTCCGGCGAGGTGGCGCGGCGTTACGGCCATGAAGGCCTGCCGGACGATACGATTCACATCCAGTTGCATGGTACGGCCGGTCAGTCTGCCGGCGCCTTCCTGGCGCATGGCATCACGCTGGATCTGGTCGGCGAGGGCAACGACTACGTCGGCAAGGGCTTGTCGGGCGGTCGCATCATCGTGCGGCCGAACACTGAGTTCCGCGGCCGCGCAGTGGACAACATCATTGTCGGCAACACCGTCCTCTATGGCGCGATTTCCGGCGAGGCCTTCTTCAACGGTGTGGCCGGCGAGCGCTTTGCAGTCCGCAATTCCGGGGCGACGACGGTCGTGGAAGGGGCCGGCGACCATGGTTGCGAATACATGACCGGCGGGACCGTGGTCGTGCTGGGTGCCACCGGCCGCAATTTCGCTGCCGGCATGTCCGGAGGCATCGCCTACGTCTACGACCCGGATGGCGAGTTTGCGCAGAAATGCAATACGGCGATGGTGACGCTCGACCCCGTCCTTTCCTCCTCCGATCAAGAAGCGAAGATCGATCGAGCGTTCTGGCATGCCGCTGCGCGCGGCGGCGAAGGGCAGACCGATGAAGCGATCTTGAGGGGCTTGATCGAACGCCATTTCAAGTACACGGGCAGCACGCGTGCGCGCAATCTGCTGGATGACTGGGGCAATTCCCGCGCCAAGTTCGTCAAGGTCTTCCCGACCGAGTACAAGCGCGCGCTGGGCGAGCTGAATGCCAATCAGGACAAGGAAAAGATTGCGGCCTAATCGTTTCGCAAACTGAATTGCCATCCCGCAAGGCAGGACGGACAAGGGAATTTCGATGCCACCCGCCCGACCTGCGCCCAAGGCCGATAGGGAAGCGATAAAAATACTGAAGGAACAACATGGGAAAAGTTACCGGTTTTTTGGAATACCAGCGTCTGCAGGAGGCGTCGGAAGCGCCGCAGTCGCGCAAGAAGCACTATAAGGAATTCACTGTCCGCCTTTTGGATGCGGAGGCCAAGATCCAGGGCGCGCGCTGCATGGATTGCGGCATTCCCTTCTGTAACAGCGGCTGCCCGGTCAACAACATCATCCCCGACTGGAATGATCTTGTTTACAACGGCAACTACCGCGAGGCCCTGGACAACCTGCATTCGACCAATAACTTCCCTGAATTCACCGGGCGGATCTGTCCGGCGCCCTGTGAAGCGGCCTGCACGCTCGGCATCAACAACGATCCGGTCGGTATCAAGTCGATCGAGCACTTCATCATCGACAAGGGTTGGGAAAACGGCTGGGTGGTGCCACAGGTGCCGGCCGCGAAGACCGGCAAGAAGATCGCCGTCGTCGGTTCCGGCCCGGCCGGCCTGGCCGCTGCCCAGCAACTGGCACGCGTCGGCCACGAGGTGACGGTATTCGAAAAGAGTGACCGCATCGGCGGCCTGCTGCGTTACGGCATTCCCGACTTCAAGTTGGAAAAGTCGCACATCGATCGGCGCGTCGAGCAGATGAAGGCCGAAGGTGTCGTCTTCCGCACCAAGGCATTCGTCGGCAAGGATTTTCCGAAGAATGTCTACAACTGGGCGAAGGAAACGATCTCGCCGGAGCAACTGCAAAAGGACTTCGATGCGATCGTGATCGCAGGCGGCGCCGAGCAGCCGCGCGACTTGCCGGTGCCGGGCCGCGAGCTCAAGGGCGTGCACTTCGCGATGGAGTTCCTGCCCCTGCAGAACAAGGCCAATGCCGGCGACAAGCTCAAGGAGCAGATCCTCGCCACCGGCAAGCACGTCGTCGTGATCGGCGGCGGCGACACC
>JAEWBA010000391.1 GCA_023391395.1 Pseudomonadota bacterium | reverse complement strand
GCGCTCTCCCCGCACCAATGCCACTTACCCGGTGGCGATGCGCATCGATGCCGGACCGAACTCCTGGCTGCTGACTCCCCTCCAGGACGATCAGGAACTCGATTCACGGCAATCCGTCGGCGCGGTGTACTGGGAAGGTGCGGTGGCGGTGTCGCGCGCAGGCAAACCGGCCGGGCGCGGCTATCTGGAAATGACCGGTTATGTGAAACCATTGAAGCTATGAATTCGACCACCACCTCGACAAGCCCGCGCATCGCGCGCGAAGCGCAGAAAGGCAGCCTGGCGACGCTCAAGGGCCTGCTGCCCTTTCTTGCGCCCTACCAACGCCAGTTCGCATTGGCCGCCATCGCCCTGCTGGTGGCAGCCGGCGCCACGCTGGCGGTGCCCTACGCTTTCAAGCAGTTGATCGATCTCGGCTTCGGTTTCAGTGACGTCGGCAGAAGTAGCTCCCACATCGACCTGTATTTCATTGCCTTGTTCGCCGTTGCCTGCGTGCTGGGAGTCGCGACCGCCGCGCGCTTCTACATGGTGTCCTGGCTGGGCGAACGGGTCACGGCGGACCTGCGCGAGGCGGTGTACCGGCACGTGATCACGCAAAGCCCGCAGTTCTTCGAGACCACCCAGACCGGCGAAGTGCTGTCGCGCCTGACCACCGACACCACCCTGATCCAGACCCTGGTCGGCACCAGCGTCTCCATGGCGCTGCGCAACAGCCTGCTGTTCATCGGTGGACTGGCCATGCTGTTCGTCACCAGCGCGAGGCTCTCCTCCATCATCCTGGTGACGCTGGCGGTGGTGGTGCTGCCCATCATCGCCTTCGGCCGGCGCGTGCGCAAACTTTCGCGCGCCAGCCAGGACCGCGTCGCCGATGCCTCGGCCCTGGCCGGCGAAATCCTGAACGCCATGCCGGTCGTGCAGGCCTATACCCATGAAACCGCCGAAGCACGACGCTTCGGCGCCTCGGTCGAGCGGGCCTTCAAGACCGCCTTGCAGCGCATCCGCGCCCGCGCCCTGCTCACCATGCTGGCCATCCTGCTGGTATTCGGCGCCATCGTGTTCGTCCTCTGGCTGGGAGCGCATGCGGTTCTCGAAGGCAGCATGAGCGCCGGCGAACTGGGCCAGTTCATCCTCTATGCGGCGATCGTGGCCGGCGCCATCGGCGCCTTGTCGGAAGTGCTGGGCGACACCCAGCGTGCCGCCGGTGCTGCGGAGCGCCTGCTGGAATTGCTGGCAGCACGTTCACCCATCCAGTCGCCGGCGCAGCCGCAGTCCCTGCCACCGCGCACCGCCAACGGCGCGGCGATTGCCCTGCGTGAAGTCGGTTTCCACTATCCATCGCGTCCGGACACGGCGGCACTGCACGGCTTGACGCTCGACATCGCGCCGGGCGAAACGGTCGCCGTGGTCGGCCCTTCCGGCGCTGGCAAGACCACCCTGTTCCAGTTGCTGCTGCGCTTCTACGATCCGCAGCAAGGCAGCATCCTGCTCGACGGCGTCGACATCCGCAAACTCGATCTGCACGGCCTGCGCAATGCCATCGGCATCGTGCCCCAGGACACGGTCATCTTTTCCACGAACGCGCTGGAAAACATCCGCTACGGCCGCGCCGGCGCCAGCGATGAGGAAGTCGTCGAAGCCGCCAAGCTGGCCGCGGCCCACGAATTCATCGAGCGCCTCCCCGAAGGCTATCAATCCTTCCTCGGCGAGCGCGGCGTGCGCCTGTCCGGCGGCCAGCGCCAGCGCATCGCCATCGCCCGCGCCCTGCTCAAGAACCCGCCGCTGCTACTGCTGGACGAAGCCACCAGCGCGCTCGACGCCGAGTCGGAGCGGCTGGTGCAAAGTGCCCTGGAAGCGGCAATGGTGGGCCGAACCACGCTGGTGATCGCGCACCGGCTGGCGACGGTGCAGCGCGCCGACCGCATCGTGGTGATGGAGCATGGGCGGATCGTGGAGAGCGGGACGCATGCCTCGCTGGTAGAGCAAGGCGGCTTGTATGCGAGTTTGGCGGCCTTGCAGTTTGGGGAGGCGGGGGTTACTTGAGCTTCCAACAGTTACAAGGCCTAATCTACCCAGTATGAGGGCTGCCAGTCCGCGCGTGAGCGGACTGGCGCCGTATCAGCATTGCATGCGGTCGAGTTGCCCGCGAGGATCGACCTGCACGGTGACATGGTCGATGGCATAGCGCGCCTTTAACCAAGTGGACACCAGCGGAGGCAGAGTCAGCGGATCGACTCCCTCGGCCGGGCTGACATGCACCGTCGCGACCGCACTTTCATCGGTCAGCGTCCATGCGTGGAAATGGCCAGCCTCCTCGATCTCGGGCAGCTCTGCCAATCCACGCTCCGCAGCCCTCGCCTCGACGCCGCGCGGCACAGCCTGCAGCAACACCTGGGTGGCATCGGCGACCAACCCCCATGCCGAACGCACCACCAACACCGCGACCAGTACAGACAGGATCGGATCGAGGATGGTCCAGCCGGTGAGCATGATGCCGATGGCCGCTGCGATCGCGCCGACCGAACCCAGCAGGTCGCCGAGAACATGGAGCAAGGCTCCCCGCAGGTTGCCATCCCCCTTGTTGCCGGACCACAGGATCCAGGCTCCTGCCAGGTTCACGACCAGGCCGACGAAGGCGACGATCAGCATGGGACCGGCCAGCACTTCGCCAGGCTGGGCAATGCGTTGGATGGCTTCCCAGACGATCCAGGCCACGAGCAGGAGCAGCGTCGCCCCATTGGCCAGCGCGGCCAGCACCCGGACACGGTGGAAGCCGTAAGTGCGCGTCCCGTCAGCTGGCCGGCGGGCGATGCGGTAGGCCACGAGCGCCAGCAGCAAGGCCGCGGCATCGGAGATCATGTGGCCGGAGTCGGCGATCAGTGCCAGCGAGCCGGACAGCCAGCCTCCGACCGCCTGGACCAAGGCATAGCCCGCGGTGATAATGAAAACGAAACGGATGCGACGCTCATTGTCTTTCGTGACGACCTGCTTATGGTCGTGCCCATCGTGGGCGCCATGCGCATGATCGTGGCTATGCCCCGCGTGGGCGGAGTGTGAATGTTGGTGAGCCATGAAGTCCTTTCTCCGATAGTGCGTTGTTTGATTTTCGTGGGTCGGACGTGTTGGTCCATGATCCCGGCACGCTGCGCAACTTGAGCTCCTGAAAGGTCGCCGCAGGAACGCCGGCAACCAATCAGCACTCAATGCAATCGCGCCTCTTTCGCGGCCGCCTTGACGCGTGCGCGGCGGGCGACTGCGCCGGTGCGCATCTCGGGTTCCGGCGGGCCGCTGTCCGGCTGCTGCAACTCGTCCAGGATCGGGCAATCGGGCCGCTCATCGCCTGCGCAGCAATCGACCAATGTCTTCAAGCTTGCCGCCATCTTCCGCATGCTTTCCATGCGCCGCTCCAGTTCGGCAATGTGTTGCTCGGCCAGGCGCTTGACGTCCGCACTCTGTCGCGACGGATCATTCCACAGGCCTAGCAGGTCGCCGATTTCGGCCACCGGAAATCCGAGGTCGCGGGCACGCCGAATGAATTGCAGACGGTGGACATCCGCCTGCGTGTAAGCGCGGTAACCGGCGTCGGTCCGGGCCGCCAGCGGAATCAGGCCGATCTGCTCGTAGTAACGGATCATCTTGGCGGAGACTTTGGATGCCTTGGCGGCTTCGCCGATATTCATGCTCGTTCTCCTTTTCAGTGCGTGGTGTCGGATGCGGCGGCCAGCGGCGGCTGGAAGCGGCGCAGGCGCAGCGCGTTGCCTAGTACGAAGACGCTGGACAGCGCCATTGCGCCGGCCGCGAAGATGGGCGAGAGCAGCAGCCCATAGGCGGGATACAGCACACCCGCGGCCACCGGAATCAGCGCCGTGTTGTAAGCAAAGGCCCAGAACAGGTTCTGACGGATATTGCCGATGGTGGCCTTGGACAGCGCGATGGCATTGGGCACGCCTTGCAGGTTGCCGGACATCAGCACCACGTCGGCGGACTCCATTGCCACGTCGGTGCCGGTGCCGATCGCCAACCCCACGTCAGCCGCAGCCAGGGCCGGCGCATCATTGATGCCGTCACCTACGAAAGCGATCTGCCCATGGGCGGCCTTCAGCCGGCGCACCGCCTCGACCTTGCCTTCGGGCAGCACCTCGGCCACCACGTCGTCAATGCCCAGTTGACGAGCGATCGCCTGTGCCGTGCGTGCGTTGTCGCCGGTGATCATCGCTACCTTCAAACCCAGTTGGTGCAGCGCGGCAATGGCGGCGGGCGTGCTCGGCTTGATCGGGTCGGCGACGGCGATGATGGCAGCCAAGCGGCCGTCGATGGCGGCATACAGCGGCGACTTGCCCTCCTTGCCCAGCCGCTCGGCCGTGGCGGCAAAGGCGCCGACATCCAGGCCCAGTTGGCGCATGAAGCGGTCGGCTCCTACTTCCACGCGCACGCCGTCCACGGTAGCGCGCACGCCCATGCCGGTGACCGACTCGAAATCGGCCATCATCGGCAGCTCAATGCCGCCTTCCAGGGCCGACTCGACGATGGCGCGCGCGATCGGATGCTCCGAGCGCGCTTCCACCGCCGCCACCTTCGCCAGCACCTGGTCGCGCTCGAAGCCGGCCGCGGTTTCCAGGTCAGTCAGGACCGGACGGCCCTCGGTCAGCGTGCCAGTCTTGTCCACCGCCACCACCCGGGCATCCTTGAGCAACTGCAGCGCTTCGCCCTTGCGAAACAGCACGCCCACCTCGGCGCCGCGACCAGTGCCGACCATGATGGAGGTCGGCGTAGCCAGCCCCATGGCGCAGGGGCAGGCGATGATGAGCACGGCCACGGCGTTGACCAGCGCGAAGCTGAGTGCCGGCGACGGCCCGAAGATGAGCCAGACCAGGAAGGTCAGCAATGCAGCGAGCATGACCGCGGGCACGAACCACAGCGTCACCTTGTCCACCACGGCCTGGATCGGCAGCTTGGAGCCTTGCGCCTGTTCGACCAGGCGAATGATCTGCGCCAGCATGGTCTGCCCGCCCACGGCGGTGGCGCGCAGCGTCAGGGCGCCCTGCTGGTTGACGGTGCCGCCGACCACGGAGCTGCCAGCCGTCTTCTCGACGGGAATCGGTTCGCCGGTGATCATCGACTCGTCCACGAAACTGCGGCCATCGGTCACTTCGCCGTCGACCGGGACGCGCTCACCGGGGCGCACTTCCACGATGTCGCGCAAGGCCACCTCGCTGATCGGAATATCGACGATGCGACCATCGCGCAAGACGTGCGCCACCTTGGCCTGCAAGCCAAGCAGGCGCTTGATGGCCTCCGAAGTACGCCCCTTGGCGCGCGCCTCCAGGAAGCGCCCCAGCAGAATCAGCGCCACGATCACGGCGGCCGCCTCGTAATAGACATTCACCGTTCCCGCCGGCAGCAGGCCGGGAGCGAAGGTGGCGACCACCGAATAAGCGAATGCGGCGGCCGTGCCGACCGCGACCAGCGAGTTCATGTCCGGCGCCAGGCGCAACAGAGCAGGAAAGCCCTTCTGGTAGAAGCGCCGACCCGGAATGGCCAGCACCAGCGCGGTCAGCACGAACTGCAGGTACCAGCTCTCGTAGTGGCCGATGGTCGCCATGACCCACTCGTGCATGCCGGGGAGCAGGTGCGAGCCCATTTCGAGCACGAATACCGGCAGCGCCAGCACGCTGGCCAGAATCAGGTCGCGCTTGAGTTCGGCCCGCTCGGCATCCTTCTTGTCCGCAGTCTCGTCATCAGCCAGTGCAGCGGCATCAAGTGCGCGCGCCTCGTAGCCGGCCTTCTCGACGGCGGCCACCAAGGCCTCCACGGCCGCCACACCGCGCACGGTGGCGCGCTCGGTCGCCAGGTTAACCGTCGCTTCTGCAACGCCGGGAACGGCCTTGAGCGCGCGCTCGACGCGCCCCACGCAGGATGCGCAGCTCATGCC
>JAEWBA010000388.1 GCA_023391395.1 Pseudomonadota bacterium | reverse complement strand
CCCACGGCTACCAGGTGACGGTCACCGAACTGGTCGGCTGGGAACATTCGATGAAAAACGAGCTCATCATCGCCAGCTACAAGGACTTGCCGCGCCGCCGCCCTTCGGAACGGCTGAACGAGGTGTTGCAGACCTTGGGACTGGAAGAAATGGGGCAGCGCTTTTTCACGCCGGCACCGGCGGACGCTGCAGAAGGCCGGCAGGGTCTCAGCTCAGTCCCGTGACGGGAATGACCGCGCCGTGGATGGCCGAGGCGCCGTCCGAGGCCAGAAAGCGAATGACGGCAGCAAGCTGGGCTGGCGCCACCCAGCGGGAGAAATCGGCACTGGGCATGCTGCGCCGGTTGGCTTCGGTATCGATGATGCTGGGGGCAACCGCGTTGACATTGATGCCATGCTCGCGCAATTCGAGTGCCATGGTTTCGGTCAGGCGCGCGACGCCGCTCTTGGCAAGCACATAGGCACCCATGCCGGCCCGGCCGGCGGCAGCCGACGCCGCGGCCACGTTCACGATCTTGCCGCGGCCCTCTGCAATCATGCCCGGCACCACCGCATGGCTGGCATTGACCAGCGTGGCGACATTCATTTCCATCATGTGCCGCCAGGCGGCACCTGGCGTTTCATGTACCGGCGTGCCCATGGAAAAGCCGCCGGCAATATTGCACAGCACATGAGCCGGTCCGAGGGGCTTGAGCGCAGTGGAAAGCGCGACTTCGGCAACCGCGGCATCGGTCAGGTCCGCTGCGACGGCAGTGTGCCAAGGATCGGAGGGCGGCATCGGCGCGCCTGGCACATCGACCAGCACCAGATGGGTATTCGCGTCGTCGAAGGCCTGCGCAACGGCCTGTCCCAAGGCGCCGGCTGCGCCGGTGATCACAACTACGCGAGTCGTAGGCATGGCTGTCTGAAGTCAGGATGGGAAGAGGGCTCTTTACTCGAAGCTGCCTTTGCGGCCTATCATGGCCAGGAATTCTTCGCGCGTCGACAGGTTTTCCCGGAAGGCACCCAGCATGCGGCTGGTCACCATCGATACGCCGGGCTTGTGCACGCCGCGCGTGGTCATGCATTGGTGGCCCGCTTCGATCACGACCGCCACGCCATTGGGTTGCAGGATCTCGTTCAGGGTGTCGGCGATCTGCGCCGTCATCTTTTCCTGGATCTGGAGGCGCTTGGCATACACCTCGACCAGGCGCGCCAGCTTGGAAATTCCGACCACCCGGTGCGCCGGCATGTAGGCGATATGGGCCTTGCCGATGATGGGCACCATATGGTGTTCGCAATGGCTCTCGAAGCGGATGTCGGTCAGCACGATCATTTCATCGTAGCCTTCGACTTCGGAGAAGGTGCGTGCAAGAATCTGTGCCGGATCCTCGCCATAACCCGCAAAGAATTCCTCGTAGGAGCGCACCACGCGCGCCGGCGTCTCCAGCAGGCCTTCGCGTTGGGGATTGTCGCCCGCCCACCGGATCAGTGTACGCACGGCCGCCTCCGCTTCTTCACGGGTGGGGCGCTCGATGATGGCGGAGGAAGGGGATTTTGAAGTCATGTCGAATCCGGTTCAGTAAAAAAGAGAGCAGCTTGTCGTGCTGGGCAAGGCAAGTATTGTAGTCGCCTCGCGCCGCCTTTGCCGGAATTGCGGGAATGAACCCTCAGTCCGGACTGGCCCCCAGCCGCTCCGACAGCCGGTCCGCCAGACGCCGGATGGCGTGCCCGGCACTTTCCTGGGCCTCAGGGTCGCTCTCGCGCGAGAGTAGACTTACTGCGACGCCGGCCACGGCTTGACCACTGGAATCGAAGACCGGGGCGCCGAAGCAATGCATGCCTTCGCGTACTTCGCCGTCATCCACCGAATAGCCGCGCGCGCGCACTTCCTCCAGTTCCTGCAGCAAGGCCTCGATGTCGGGTGTCCCAGCGGGAGTCAGAGGCTGGGGCCAGCGCCCTGCCAGCAGCGTGCGCACTTCCTCTTCCGGCAGGGTGCTGAGAATCGCCTTGCCGGTCGCTGTGTAAGGCGCCGGCAGGCGCATGCCGATGCGGAAGGTCAGGCCCAAGGGGCGATTGCCGTTGCGGCAGGCGACATAGACCACGCTGCCGCCATCTAGCACCGAGAGGGTGACGGTTTCCTGAGGCAGGGCATTGACCTCTTCCCACGCGGCAAAGAACTCGCGCGTGATGTCGCTACGAGCCAGAAAGGCATTGGCCCAACTCATCACATGGGGCCCGAGCGTCATCTGGCCGTTTTCCAGGCGGCGCACCAGGCGCAATTGCACCAGCGTATTGCATAAGCCGTGCAGCGAACTTTTCGGCAAAGCCAGGGTACGGGAAATTTCTGCCAGCGACAGGGGCGTGGGCGACTGCGAGATCAGGTCAAGCACGCGTGCAGCCCTTACCACTGCCGGGGCGCTGCTCTTTTCTTCAGCTTCCTCCTTGGTGGGCAACTCCCCAATCATGCGCTTTTGCGCCAAGCCGGTGCTCATGCCAAGCCTCCCTTGCCAGATGCACGCCGGGAAAGCTGCGCGGGCTTAGGCCAAAAGCCTTGACGAAAAAAACAAAACTCCATAGGATGCAATCATTCATTATCAGGAATGGTGTTCAGTATACTGAACGAAATTGTCTTGTAAAGGGGTATGTATCATGAAACTGGCTGATCCGAGCCTGCTGCAAAATAAGGCCTTCATCAATGGCGAGTGGGTCAATGCCGACAGCGGCAATACCTTCACCGTGACCGATCCCGCAACCGGCGAGGCCCTGGCGCAAGTCGCATCGGTCGGCGCCGAAGAGACCGAGCGCGCCATCGCCCACGCCCAGGTCGCACAGCGCAAGTGGCAAGCGCTGGCCGCCAAGGAGCGCGCCGGCATCCTGCGTGCCTGGTATGACCTGATCATGGCCAATGTCGAAGATCTGGCCTTGCTGATGACCAGCGAGCAGGGCAAGCCGCTGGCCGAGGCGCGCGGCGAGATCCAGTATGCCGCCTCCTTCATCGAATGGTTCGCCGAGGAAGCCAAGCGCGTCAACGGCGACGTCGTCCCGCATCCGCAGGCCGACAAACGCATCGTGGTCCTGAAGCAGGCCGTGGGCGTGTGTGCCGCCATCACGCCGTGGAACTTCCCGGCCGCCATGATTACCCGCAAAGTCGGCCCGGCGCTGGCCGCCGGCTGCTCCATCATCGTGAAGCCGGCCGAACAGACGCCGCTGTCGGCTTTTGCGCTGGCGGTTCTCGCACAGCGCGCCGGGGTTCCTGCCGGCGTATTGCAGATCCTGACCGGCAAGTCGCGCGTCATCGGCGGCGTGCTGACCGCCAGCCCGGTGGTGCGCAAGCTTTCCTTCACGGGCTCGACTGAAGTCGGTCGTCTCCTGATGGCGCAATCGGCGCCCACCATCAAGCGTCTGTCGCTGGAGTTGGGCGGCAATGCGCCATTCATCGTGTTCGACGATGCCTACGTGGATGCGGCAGTCGAAGGCGCGATCGCGGCCAAGTACCGCAACAGCGGCCAGACTTGCGTGTGTGCCAACCGCTTCCTGGTGCAGGATGGTATCTACGACGCCTTCGTGAAAAAGCTCGCCGAGCGCGTTTCCGCCCTCAAGGTGGGCAAGGGCACCGAGGCCGGCGTGGTGCAGGGGCCCTTGATCGACCAGGCGGCGCTGGACAAGGTGGAAGAACTGGTGGCCGATGCGCGCGAAAAGGGTGCACAGCTTCTGGCTGGCGGCGCCCGCCACGATTTGGGCGGCACCTTCTACCAGCCGACCGTGCTGGGCGGCGTGACGACCGAGATGCGCATGGCGCGCGAGGAAATCTTCGGCCCGGTGGCGCCGGTGTTCCGCTTCCGCGAAGAGAGCGAAGCGATTGCCATGGCCAATGACACCGAATTCGGGCTGGCAGCGTACTTCTATACCCGCGATCTGGCGCGCTCCTGGCGCGTGGCCGAAGCCCTGGAATACGGTATGGTGGGCATCAATGCCGGCCTGATTTCCAACGAGGTCGCGCCTTTCGGTGGCGTGAAGCAATCCGGCGTCGGCCGCGAGGGCTCGCAATACGGCATCGACGAATACCTCGAAATCAAGTATCTCTGCGTGCAGGTC
>JAEWBA010000380.1 GCA_023391395.1 Pseudomonadota bacterium | reverse complement strand
CGGGAGCGGCATATCGCTGGGACACCCGGTGGGAGCGACCGGAGCGATCAATACCGTCAAAGCGGTTTACGAAATGCAGCGCCGTGGTGCCCGATACGGGCTGGTCACGATGTGCATAGGGGGCGGGCAGGGCATCGCTGCCATCTTCGAGCGCGTGTGATTGCACTTGGCTCGGCACCTCGAAAAATCATAGGGAGGCGACATGGATATCCAACTGATAAAGCGTGAAAGAAAAGGCGACATCATCTGGTTGACCTTGGACAGTCCGGGCAACATGAATGCCTTGTCGCTGACCATGCTTGAAGCATTGAACGCCGCGATCGACAGCGCATATGAGGATGAGACGGCGCGTTGCGTAGTGATTACAGGCACGGGGAAAGCTTTCTGCGCCGGCGGCGATTTGCGCGGTTTCCAAGCCGATCTTGCCGAGCCGACCACAGACCGGTTCCTGCACAGGCTGCGCTATGCCCAGGTGGTTTTCGACAAGATCGAGCGTCTTCCGATGCCGGTAATCGCCGCGGTAAACGGCTACGCCATCGCGGGCGGGCTCGAACTGATCCTGTGCTGCGACATGATCGTTGCAGCCGAATCCGCAATGATCGGCGACGGACATGCCAAATACGGCATCATTCCCGCCGGCGGTTCGTCCGCCAGATTGCCGAGGAAGATCTCCGCCAATCGGGCAAATTTCATGCTGCTTGCGGCAGAACTGCTTCCGGCGAAAACCCTGGAACAATGGGGTTTGGTCAACGCTGTGGTGCCGGATGCGGAACTACAAGACGCGGTGACCAAACTATCCGACTCAATTGCGGCTCATAGCCCGCTCGGGCTGAAGATCATTAAGAGCCTAGTCCAGGAGAGTACGAAAATCCCGGTCGAGGACGCGGCGCGAGCGGAAATCACCGCGTTTGAGAAATACGCTGAAAGTCATGATTTTTCGGAAGGTCTGGCTGCTTTCATCGAAAAGCGCAAGCCGGCATTCATAGGCAAATGACCAGACACTCCGGCACCTGAAGAGGCATGTTCAAGCCATTCTGAGAAGTCAGAGTGCCGGCCGCCTTCAACACTATGGCGCATCGACTGGGCGCCGAAGACTCTTCGGCACCGGTTCCTTAGCTTGCGTTGACTAACACCGCCTTTTCCGGATTGGCGGCCGTCTCGCCCTCCATGACCACGATGCGAGCGGCCCCAGGTTCGGCTTTGCTGAGTGTCGATACCACTTCGCGCATCGGTCCAATGGCCGTCCCGTTGGCGACGCCCATCGGGTTCGTTCGGAACACGGCCACTGGCGTGGCCTGGTTCCCCACATAAACGCTGTAGACGGTTTGCGGCTTGAGCTTGTACAGAAAGACCTCGAGCGCATCGACCACGCCCAGGTTGCGCGCCACCACGAATCCCTTGGCTTCACCACCGGTCGGCTTCAAGGCAATGTTGACCGGGTCACGATTGGTCCGGGGCACCAAGTTCGCCATCCCGTCTCCCGAGGGAACCGCCTTGGAGACATACACCAGGGCCTGCGGCGCCTGTCCAACCGGGACGCGCGCAATGACCTTATTGGTGGCCGTGTCGATGACATCCACCGCGTCGCCGTTCTCCAAGCCGACATATATCCGGCTGCCGTCGTCGGAAGTCCAGATGCCGTGCGGCAGCGCTCCCACGGGAATGGTGGCGACCTGCTTGGGGGACTCATCGGTGGTAAACACCTTGACCGCGTTTTCCCCGCCGACCGTGACATAGGCCAGTGTCCTTCCTGCCGTGTTCGCAAACGCCAGGTGATTGGTGATGAATCCCGTATCGAGCACGCCCTTGACCTCGAGCTTCTCGGTGTCGATGCGCGTTACCTTCCCCACATCCTTATGCGTCATCCAGACTTCCTTGAAATCCGGGGTGAATTGCAGGAAAGGTGAGAACGGACTGGCCACCTTGATTTGCTTGATGACCCGATGGCTTGCGACATCGACGATATCGACCATGGGATTGAAGCTGGACACGACGAATGCCAGCTTGCCGTTCGGGTGGAACATTACCATCCCGGGCCCCGGAGTGGTCTGTATGCGACGGTTCTCCTGATACGAGTTTGGGTCAATCACAGAAATATAGTTTTCGCCCCGCACGACAACCCAGACTTCCTTGCCGTCGGCGGTGAAGAAGCCCTCATGCGGCGAGCGACCGATGTAGGCCGTACCCTTGACCTTGTTGCTGGCCGTATCGATGAAGGTCACCGCATTGGACCCGTTGGAAATGGCTATCAGAGTCTTGCGGTCCGGGGAAAAGCCCAGACCGTGGACATTGATTTCGCCCTTGTAAAGCGGCGACAGGATATCTGGTCGCTGATTACCAAGGCGAATCTGGCCGAGCAACGTATTGGTGGCTGGATTGATGACCGAGACGGTATTGCTGTTCTGATCCGCCGTGTACACCCGGTCCTCCGGGCTGGGCAGGGCAAAGGCTTGGACAGCCAGCCCCGCGCTCAAGGCGACCATCGAAGCAATGGCGTAAGTTCTCATGGGCGGCCTCCTCCAAGAAGGAATTACACAGGCGACTTCGCTACTTGTTCGGCGGCTTGGCGTTTCCCTGTTGTTGCCCATACCGCTTCAGCCAAGCTTCCATCAGACGAATTTCGTTTTGCTGTTCGGTGATGATGCCCTGTGCGAGGTTGATCAGTTCCGGGTCTTTCGTGTACAGCAGCAGCCCCTTGGCCATGTCGATGGCGCCCTGATGGTGCGGGATCATCATCGTGACGAAGTCATGCTCGGGTACGCCATTCATCGGCGCGCGTCTCATGCCGTCGTCCATGACGGCCATCGCGTCATCCATCAGTGCCGAAAAGGGTTTGGCCGTACTGGCCACAAAAGGAGGCAGAGCAGCGCCCACAGCAGGGGCATGAGGGTGGGGATCTGCGGCACGGGCTGCGAGCGTAGTCATGAAACCAGCAAGGATCGCTGCCGCTTTAAGAATGCCGATTGTGGCGGTGCGTGAAGTGCAATAAAGCATGAGGGCTCACCTTTTAGAGCTCTCGCACAGGGTATCGGGAGGACCTGCAAGCTTATTGATCTGGGTCGATTCCAGTCTAGTTGTGCCTAGTCTTGAGGCTGCACTGTGCATTGCAAATCGGCATTGGATGGAACGTGATGACAGGCTTGTGCCGAGCATCACAAATCGCCTTGACATCCCAAATGATAATTACTATTTTTAGTTAATGATAATCATTATCATTAAATCATGAGCCCGCGTCATGTTTTGCTTGCCGCCTTTGCCTGTGCTATCCCGCTGGCGATGGCCGCCGAGCCGGAATTCGGCTTGATCATCAAAGACCATCAGTTCACTCCCTCAGAGATTAGGGTGCCAGCCGGACAGAAGGTCAAGCTGATGGTCGAGAACCAGGATGCCACGGCGGAAGAGTTTGACAGCCACGACCTGAATCGAGAAAAGGTCATTCCGCCCAAGTCCAAGGCCGCCGTCTTCATAGGGCCACTTAAGCCAGGACGCTATTCCTTCATCGGCGAATTTAACGAAGCCACCGCCAAAGGGACGGTGATCGCAGAATAAGCCCTGGAGCAATCCATCATGTTTGGTTCGGCTTTGATTGTGTTTCGGGAGTCGCTGGAAGCGGCTTTGCTCATTGGCATCATTGCGGCATCGACGCGCGGCTTGACCCATCGAAATCAATGGCTGACGATAGGCATTGCCGCCGGCGTGCTTGGCGCTCTGGCCGTGGCAGGCCTGACTGAATCGATTGCCGAAATGGCCGGCGGCAGCGGACAGGAATTGTTCAACGCCAGCATACAGGGGATCGCGGTCCTCATGATCGCTTGGCACAACATCTGGATGGCTTCGCATGGCAAGGAAATGGCCAACAGAGCCAAAAGCAAGGGCCTAGATATCCGCAGCGGCAAACAGGCCCTGTCGGCCGTTGCCATAGCGTGTGCGCTAACCGTGTTACGCGAAGGTTCCGAAACAGCCCTATTTATGCAAGGGATGCTAACCACTACCTCAGGACGCACTGGCTCCGTAATGATAGGTGGCCTGCTTGGCCTGCTGGCCGGAATTTCTGTCGGCTTCGTTGCCTACTTTGGCTTGTTGCGTATTTCGTTGCGCTACTTCTTCTCGGTCACGAATGCCTTATTACTGCTGCTTGCCGCAGGCTTGGCCGGTCAAATGGCCAAGTTTCTTATTCAAGCAGATCTTCTTCCCTCGCTGGCCACTCCCTTGTGGGACACGTCCTGGCTGCTTCCGGATGCTTCGGGACCTGGGGCAGTGCTGCACATCTCCTTCGGCTACGAGGCGAGACCCACCGGTATGCAAGCCATTTTCTATCTGGCGACTTTAGTGTGTATTGCCGCCGGGGCGTACTGGGTTCATCGGCATGCGGAAACGTCGTCGTACAAGCTGAAATCGGCATGAAGTCGATTCTTCGAAACGCAACCATGTCGCTGAAGACGCTACCCTCAGGCAACTGAGTTATCAGTGCAGCGACAGGCAAAGTACCGGACCAGGAAAAAAATCCAAAACGATAGGGAGCTATCCAAAGGTCGCAAATAAAAAGCGCAGCACTTCAGGCACTTGTCGCTGGCGAGCACAGGGATGTGTTCGCCGGCGCTTTGCTAACGGCGCTCTGAATCAGCGCAACAGTCTTCTGCGCCACTCGGCTAGGGCAGCCGGAATATCCTGCAACTCCAGAGCCTTGACCCTCGCTAGCGTTCGGCGCCGTAGAACCGCACAGCGGCCGCCGGCCCAGATTTCTATTGAAGGGGGCAATTCAGCAAGGAGATCGGTCAGTGCTGTGAGCACATGGGCAGGCCGCGCAGAAAGGGAGAAGGACAGGGCCACGATGTCAGCGGCCTGCACCTTGGCTGCGTGCGCAATTTCCATGACGGGCGTATTTACGCCAAGCGAAATGCAACGTGCGCCTTCTAGGACGAAATTCGCCTCGGACATGAGCAGCCCAAGGCCGTGCAGCTCATGCGGGATGGTCGCCAGCAGGATACGAGGACGGGAGACTTGCCCGGCCCGCGGATCCGGTGAGGGAATGGAACCGATAGCGCTACGCATGATCGCCTGCACCGATTCGGTGTACAGATGTTCCTCGAAGACGGCAAGATGCCCGCTTGCCCAATGCGCGCCGATCATTGTGGTGAGCGGCGCGATCACATCAGTCACGAAACGAGACATCCC
>JAEWBA010000352.1 GCA_023391395.1 Pseudomonadota bacterium | reverse complement strand
CGGTGCTGACCATGGATGGCCGTGGCGAGCTGGCGACCACCAGCTACGGCATGTATGCCGACCGTCGCTACCGGCGCATCAAGCAGGTCAACCTGCCGCACTCGCTCGGCCTGCTGTACGAAGCGATCACCACCCATCTCGGCTTCCTGCATTCCTCGGACGAATACAAGGTGATGGCACTGGCCTCCTACGGCAAGCCGCTGTATGCGCCCTTGCTGCGTGAAGTGGTGCAGTACCTCGGCGCCGGCGAATACGAAGTCAAGCCGGCCGACTGGGAAAAGCTGTTCGGCCCGGCGCGCGAGCGCGGCACCGAATTCACCGAGCGCCACATGAATATCGCTTCCTCGCTGCAGCAAGTGCTGGAGGAAATCGTGCTGCAGATGGCGGACTGGCTGCACGAGGAAACCGGGGCCGAAAACCTGTGCATGGCGGGAGGCGTGGCCTTGAACTGTGTGCTCAACGCGCGCATCCGGGACCGCGGCCGCTTCTCAAAGGTATGGGTGCAGCCGGCCGCGGGCGATGCCGGAACGGCGCTGGGTGCAGCCATGTGGATCGATGCGCAGGAGCGCGGCCCGGCGCAGCGCCACTGGTACATGGACCATGCCTTCCTCGGCCCGGCCTATGAGGATGCGGAAATCGAGGCCTTCCTCAGGCAGGCCAAGCTGCGCTACCGCAAGGCCGACAACCTGGCCGCCGAAGTGGCGGAACTGCTCACGCAGAACAAGGTGGTCGGCTGGTTCCAGGGGCGCATGGAATTCGGCCCGCGTGCGCTGGGTGCCCGCTCCATCCTGGCCTCGCCCATCGATGCCTCGATGCAGTCACGCCTGAACACCATCAAGGATCGCGAGGATTTCCGCCCGGTGGCGCCGGTGGTGCTGGAAGAGGAAGTGGCCGAGTGGTTCGTCGACGGCGGCGTGTCGCCCTTCATGGTCTTCGTCTATGACGTGCGGCCCGACAAGGCCGAACGCATTCCGGCGGTGCGCCATGTCGACGGCACGGCGCGCATCCAGACCATCAATCGTGAGCAGAACGCGGTCTACTACGAGCTCTTGCGCGAGTTCAAGGCGCGCACCGGGGTGCCGGTGCTCATCAACACCTCCTTCAACACGCGCGGCGAGCCGGTCGTGTGCTCGCCCCGCGATGCCGTCGAGTCGTTCTGGAGCACGCCGCTGGATGTGCTGGCGATCGGCTCCTTCATCGTGGACAAGTCGGCGTGAGCGGCGCCGTCCTGCCACCGCAAGCGCTGCGCCCGGCCCTGTCGGGCTTGCGCAGCATCGCCGTGTTCCGCGCATTGCAGCTGGGCGACATGCTGTGCGTGGTGCCGGCCCTGCGCGCACTGCGCGCGGCGGCGCCCGAGGCGCACATCACGCTGATCGGCATGCCCTGGGCGCAGAGCTTCGTCGAGCGCTATTCCCAATACCTCGACGAACTGCTGCCGTTTCCGGGGTTTCCCGGCTTTCCGGAGCGGGCTCCGGACGTGGAAGCCTTTCCGCGCTTCCTGGAACAGGCACAGGCGCGCCGCTTCGACCTGGCGATCCAGATGCACGGCAGCGGCGGCTTGAGCAATCCCATCGTCGCCCTCCTGGGCGCCAGGCGCTGCGCCGGCTTCCATGCGCAGGGCGCCTATTGCCCCGATCCGGACCTGTTCACGGCCTGGGAAGAGGGGGAACATGAAGTGCTGCGCTTCGTACGCCTAATGGAATTCCTGGGTGTGCCGGCGCGCGGCACCGGACTGGAGTTTCCGCTTGTCGACGCCGACCATGCCGAATTGCGCGCCGCCTGGCCGGAGCTGCCGGGGCCAGGTTCCTTTGTTTGCGTGCATCCCGGCGCGCGCCTGCCGTCGCGGCGCTGGTTGCCGCAGCGCTTCGCCGAAGTGGCGGACAGCCTGGCCGGGCAGGGCTTGCAGGTGGTGCTGACCGGCTCGGCCGACGAGCGCGCCGTGGTCGATGCCGTGAAGCAGGCCATGCAGGCACCGGCCATCGACTTGTGTGGCAAGACCAGCCTCGGTGCGCTGGCCGCTCTGCTGGTGCGCGCCCGCCTGGTGATTTGCAACGACACCGGCATCTCGCACGTGGCGGCGGCCCTGGCCACGCCCAGCGTGATCGTCTGCTGCGGCTCCGATCCCCAGCGCTGGGCGCCGCTGGATCGCGCGCGTCACCGCGTGATCGGCGCCAGCGTCAGCTGCCGGCCCTGCATGCATCCGGTGTGTCCGAGCGGCCATGAATGCGCGCAGGAGGTGACAGCGGCACAGGTGGCGGCGATGGCGCGCCATGTGATGATGGAACACCCGGGAGGACGGCCATGAAGGAACACGATCGCAAACGCATCCTGGTGACCGGCGGCGCCGGCTTCCTCGGCTCGCACCTGTGCGACTACCTGCTGGCACAGGGGCACGATGTGCTGTGCGTGGACAATTTCTACACCGGCAGCAAGCGCAACATCGCCCACCTGCACGACAACGCGAATTTCGAGCTGCTGCGCCACGACGTCACCTTCCCGCTGTATGTCGAGGTCGACGAAATCTACAACCTGGCCTGCCCGGCTTCGCCGGTGCATTACCAGAACGATCCGGTGCAGACCACCAAGACCAGCGTGCACGGCGCGATCAACATGCTGGGCCTGGCCAAGCGCGTGAAGGCGAAGATCCTGCAGGCCTCGACCAGCGAAGTCTACGGCGATCCGCAACGCCATCCGCAGACCGAGGATTACTGGGGGCATGTCAATCCGGTGGGGCTGCGCGCCTGCTACGACGAGGGCAAGCGCTGCGCCGAAACCCTGTTCATGGATTACCGGCGCCAGCACGGCATGCGCGTCAAGATCGCTCGCATCTTCAACACCTACGGGCCGCGCATGCATCCCAACGATGGCCGCGTGGTGTCCAACTTCATCATGCAGGCCCTGGCCGGCGAGCCGCTGACCATCTACGGCGACGGCTCGCAGACGCGCTCCTTCTGCTACGTGGACGACATGATCGAGGGCTTCGACCGGCTGATGAACAGTCAGGACGGATTCTGCGGGCCGATCAATCTCGGTAACCCGGTCGAACACACCATGCTGGAACTGGCCGAGCGCATCATCGCCTTGTCGGGCTCTCGCTCGAGCATCGAATTCCGACCCTTGCCGAGCGACGACCCCGTGCGGCGCCGGCCCGACATCGCCGCTGCCCGAAGCGTGCTTGGCTGGGAGCCGCAGGTCAGTCTCGACGAAGGCCTGGAACGCACCATCGCTTATTTCCAGGAACTGCTCAGCGACATGGCGCCGCAAGCCTTGCTGACCCCGGCACGCCCGCGCGGTGGCGCGCAGGAATACGGTTTGCATGCTCCCCGCTAGCCGGTTTTCGAAGAGGAGAAACCATCATGCCTGCATTCGACACGCGGCCCGCCCTGGCCACTTGCCGCCGGGTGATGGTCGCAATGGTGTTGTTGTCCGGTCTTGGTGCCTGCAACAAGACCGAGAACCCGCTGCCGCCGAAAACACCGCCCCGCCCGACCATGGAAGGCGGCCATTTCTTTACGGCAGACATGCAGATGAGCGAGCGGCCGGTCCGGCCTGCGCCCGGGATGATGTAAGCAAAGTGGCCCAGGCATGAGCTATGCATGGGAGCGGACGGGCAATGGAATCAGTGGAGAAGAGTAATGGGTTTGGCGATACGGAGCGAGCAAGTCAAAATCGACATCGGCAACCTTGTTCTGGAGGGAACGCTTTCGCTGCCGGAAGACAGCATCGGCGTGATCCTGTTTGCTCACGGCGGCGCTGCCAGTCGTATCCGGCCCCCCAATGACTATGTCGCCAGCGTGCTGCGCTCGGCGCGTCTGGGCACGCTGTGGCTGGAGCTGTTGACGGCGGAGGAAGCCCGATCGCAGGAGCGTTGTTCCGATGCCCTGCTGGCGGCACGCCTGAATGCCGTCTGCGATTGGCTGCAGCGATACGAGCCGGTTCGCGAGCTGCCGCTCGGCCTGTACGGCGCCGGCCCCAGCGCGCCGGCGGTCTTGCAGGCGGCGGCCGAGCACGAGAGCATTGCCGCCGTGGTGTCGCGCGGCGGCCGGCCCGACACGGTCGATCATGGCTCCCTGGGCAAGGTCAGCGCGCCGACGCTCTTGATTGTCGGCGGACTGGACGACGGCGGGGTCAAGCTGCACCGCTCGGCCTACCGCGCCCTGCACTGCAAGAAGCGTTTCGAGATCATTCCCGGCGCCACCCACTCCTTCGAGGAGCCGGGCAGCCTGGAAGTGGTGGCGCGCCTGACGCGCGGGTGGTTTCTGCAGCACGCCAAGACGGCCTATGCCTGAGGGCATGGGAAGCTTGTAAAAAGTGCCACACAAGGCGAACATTTTCATACGGCACGGACGCCGGCGGACAAGGCGCCGCAACGAGCCAGCCGGCCATGCGCAGCTGCGCTGGAAAGCCCCCTCTGGAGCAGCGCTTACTGCGCGCTCAATCACGCAAGCGCCGCCACAGCATCAGCCCATACACACCTAGATTGACGAGGATCAAGAGCAGCGCCAGCGCGTGCCGCAGTTCGACGGTCAGATTCTCGGGATAGAGCAGTGGCATCAGCAGGTGCTCGATGAATCCGCCGCCGTACCCGGCTTCGCCGCCACGCTGCCGCAACAGATTCTCCAGCGGCGTCAGCGGACAGATCCAGTTCGCCCACTGCACCACGACGCCCCAGCTCAGCGCCACCAGGTGCAGCGGCAGCAGGCCGGGATAGCGCAGCACCAGTAGGCCGCCGAACAGGACGAAGACGACGAAACCGAAGTGCGCCGCCATGACGAGGTCGGCCAGCAAGAGGTAGAGCATGGTGCCGGCGCAGCCTTGGCTTCAGCCTGAAGGCGGGCGATCCCGATTGCGCCGGCCGAAGCGCCCCAGGCCGATGCCGGCAACGAAGACCGCGCCGACTGCGAATGCCTCCACCGGCGAGACCGCGGAATTTCCCGGCATGCCGGCGACCGGCTTCGGGCAGACCACCTGTGCCATCTCTTCGACCGTGATCTGCGTCATCTTGGGAATTTCATTCATGCCATAAACGCACATTTCGCCGCCGGGCAGTGCACAGAAGCGGTCGGCTGGGCATTGCTTGAGGATTTTTTGCGGCGCGCCCGTTCCGCAGGCGGCACCAGCGCTTTTCAAGACTTCCAGGGTGACATCGGGATACTTGGTGATTTGCTCGGGCATGGCTGCTCTCCTGACGACAGGGGACCGGCGCCTGCCGCGCCTTCTTGCCATGCGGTAGCGCTGCAGGCCTCGGTCCGGGCAAGCCGGGAAGGCATATCCTAGGCCAGTGAGGTGTCGGAGACCGAGGTGCGCGTGACCTTGCCGCTGGCGATGTCGAAGTGCACGTTGAACAGGCGCGACTCGGTGCTGTCCTTCGGCAGGTAACGCCAATCCCACACTTCCTCGCTCTTGAGCTTGAATTGCACGACGGTGCGCGGCCGGCCCAGCAGGCGCCGCACCTCATCCTGGCTCATGCCGGGGCGGATGCGCGCAAAGCTCTCTTCGGTAAGCACATTGCGGTAATCCACCAGCTTGCCATCCTTGCCGATGGTGAAGGTCCAGGTGCGCGCCCCTTCCGGCCCCTTCGGATATTCGAGGATGCGCGATCCGTCCGGCTCTTCCCATACCGTATCGGGTTGGCCCATGGCCAGGCGCACATCGGCTTCGGTCGAAACCCCCTTCGCCAGCTTTTCCAATGCAAACTCCTCGATAGGCCGCCCGTACCGGTCGCATGAGAGCGCAAGCAGGGCGGCGCACAGCATGACCAGAACACGCAAGGCTTGCTTCATGACATCTCCTTGGCGAGAACGATACGGCACAGTATGTCAGGGTCCCTGTGCACCATCCAGCGCGAGCGCAATGAAGAGCTTCCTTGCTAGGCCCTCGTTTGCGTGCTCCAGGCCGCTCCGGCCGGGGATGGAGTGCGCTGCCCATTCAGCAGCCTTCCTATCGGCGTGCGGCGCACCAGCAGATGATACGTCGCCAGACATACCGCCGTGGTGGCGAGGATGTTGATGCTCATCTTGGACAGGGCGCCCAACGGCGCGTCGTAGAGCAGGACGCCGAATCCGATGGTGCCGAGCATGTGCACGAGATACACCCAGTACGAGCTGTCGGCAAGATAGCCGAACACACGGTTGTGCGCCGGCAGGTGACGCAGGAAGATGCCGATCAGCGCGAAGCTCCACAGCCAGCTGGTGCAGTTGTAAGTGAAGGCGACCGCCGTTTCGATGGCGGGAATCTGTCCGGGCTGCTGCTTGAATGCTTCGTACAGAGCGCCGCTGGCGAAGAAGAAGGGCAGGCCCGCGAGCGCGTAGATCCAGCAGCGCCGCATGTACAGCTGCAGCACGCCGTCCCGGTGCGCATACACATACCAGCCGCAAACGAAGAACATGCCGTTCTGCACCAGTTCCGGCAGCTTGGGAATGAAGGAGCCGCTGACAACCAGAACACCGCCCTTGTAAAAACTGCCGGCCACCGCCAGCGGCAGCGCCAATACCAGGAATCCCCACCACGCCGAGGCCAGCGTTTTCCAAGCTGCCGACACG
>JAEWBA010000343.1 GCA_023391395.1 Pseudomonadota bacterium | reverse complement strand
GCGTGAACTGCTTCGCCTGCGGCGCGCGCTCCAGCGTGATCTCGGCTTGCACCGGATGCTTGTAGGTCTCGGTCTTGCCGAAAGTCGGATCGTTCTTGAGCTCGCCGGCCGGCAGCTTGACCGACTTGATGGCCACGCCCTTGGCATTCTTCAATGCGAAACGGATGCGCTCGCGGTACAGGTAATAGCCATCGGCCGGCGTCAGCACCGCGACTACCGTGTCCGGCGCCTTGAAGCTGGTGCGGACGGTGAAGGCCTTGTCGGGTTCCAGCAATTCGTCTTCCTTGTTATCGGAAAACAGGCTGGCCAGACCCTTTTTCGGGGCATTGGATTGCTGCGCATGTGCGGTGTGCATGCCGAGCACGAGCATAGCCAGCAACAAGCCATGCAGCAGGGGTTTCGTCAGTTTCATGTGTGACACTCCTTCAATCAATTGCTGTTTGCCCGCGCCCTATTTCGCTGCCGCTCCAACTCGCCGCAGACGCAGCGCATTGGTAATCACCGACACCGAACTCAAACTCATCGCCAGCGCCGCGATCATCGGCGACAGCAGTTGCCCGGTGAAGGGATACAGCAGGCCGGCCGCCAGCGGAATGCCGAGCGCGTTGTAGACGAAGGCGAAGCCGAGGTTCTGGCGCATGTTGCGCACCGTGTCTTCCGACAACTGGCGCGCGCGGGCAATTGCGCGCAAGTCACCTTTGACCAGGGTCAGGTGCGCGCTATGAATAGCGACGTCGGTGCCGGTTCCCATGGCGATGCCGACATTGGCGCGCGCCAGTGCCGGCGCGTCATTGATGCCGTCGCCGGCCATGGCCACCACCCTGCCCTCACGCTGCAAACGCTCCACCAGCTCCAGCTTGTCCTGCGGCTTGACCTCGCCATGCACCTCGTCGATGCCCAAGCGTGCCGCCACCGACTTCGCCGTGGTCAGGCCGTCGCCAGTGGCCATTACGATCCGGATGCCGGCATGCTTGAGCGCCGCCAACGCTTCCGGCGTGGTGGATTTCACCGGATCGGAGACCGCCAGCAGACCGATCAATTGTCCATCCACCGCCAGGTACATGACGGAAGCGCCTTCGCTGCGCAAGCCTTCGGCCTGGCTGGCCAGGCCGCGCCAATCGACGTTCTCGTCGTCCATCAGCTTGGTGTTGCCGAGCGCGATACGATGCCCAACGACCGTGCCGCGCACGCCGATGCCGCTGGACGATTCGAAGGATTCCGGCTTGTGAAGTTCCAGTCCGCGCCGGTTCGCTTCGGCGACGATGGCGTGGGCCAAGGGGTGTTCGCTGCCCTGGTCGATGCTGGCGGCCACCTTCAGCACATCGTCTTCGCTGAAGCCGGGCATGGGCACCACGCGGTCGAAGGCGGGCCTGCCTTCGGTGAGCGTGCCGGTCTTGTCCACGATCAGGGTATCGACCTTGCGCATGTCTTCGATCGCCGCGGCGTCGCGGAACAGGATGCCTTGGGTGGCGGCGCGGCCGGTGGCGGCCATGATGGACATCGGTGTCGCCAGCCCGAGCGCGCAGGGGCAGGCGATGATGAGCACCGCCACCGCGTTGACGAAGCCGTACACCCAACTCGGCTGCGGCCCGAAGAATCCCCAGCCGAACAAGGTAAGCACGGCGACCGCGACCACGATGACCACGAAATAGCCCGCCACCACATCCGCCAGGCGCTGCATGGGCGCGCGCGAGCGTTGCGCATTGGCGACCATCTGCACGATCTGCGCCAGCATGGTTTGCGAGCCGACCTTTTCCGAGTGCATCACCAAGCTGCCGCTGGTGTTGATGGTGGCGCCGATCAGCTTGTCGCCGGCGCGCTTAGTGACGGGCAATGGCTCGCCGGTCAGCATGGATTCATCGACCGCGCTTTCGCCTTCGACCACGATGCCATCGACCGGCACCTTTTCACCGGGACGCACGCGCAGGGTGTCGCCGATATGCACGTGCGTGAGCGGCACGTCTTCTTCGCCGCCGTCGGCGCGGATGCGGCGCGCGGTCTTGGGCGCCAGACCCATCAGCGCCTTGATCGCGGCCGAAGTTTGCGAGCGCGCCCGCAATTCCAGAATCTGGCCGAGCAGGGTCAGCGAAATGATGACGGCCGCGGCTTCATAGTAGACGCCGATGCGGCCATGCTGCACGAAGGAAGGCGGGAACACGCCGGGCGCGACGGTAGCAAGCAAACTGTAGACATAGGCGGCGCCGGTGCCGATGCCGATCAGCGTCCACATGTTGGGGCTGCGGTTCCTGATCGACTGCAGGCAGCGCTCGAAGAAGGGCCGCCCGGCCCACAAGACCACCGGCGTGGAAAGCACCAGCTCGATCCAGTTCTGGTAGGGCACGCCCTGGGGAAAGAATTGATGCGAACCCATGGCCAGCACCATCACCACGACCGACAGCGGCAGCGTCCACCAGAAGCGGCGGCGGAAATCGACCAGCTCGGGGTTCTCTTCCTCTTCCAGCGAAGGCATCACCGGCTCCAGCGCCATGCCGCACTTCGGGCAATTGCCGGGCACCGGCTGGCGGATCTCGGGATGCATGGGACAGGTGTAGATC
>JAEWBA010000423.1 GCA_023391395.1 Pseudomonadota bacterium | reverse complement strand
GCCTTCTTCGGTGCTGCCTTCTTGGCGACGGCCTTCTTCGCTACCGTCTTCTTGGCTGCTGCCTTCTTGGGCGCTGCCGCCTTCTTCGCTACCGGCTTCTTGGCTGGCGCTTTCTTCGCAGCGGATTTCTTCGCTGCGGCTTTCTTTGCTGTTGCCATTTGTTTCTCCTTCACGTGATGAGAAAGTACAAACTACGAGGTTTGAAACCCGCTTGTCCCATCGCGATGGTCCAGACGGATTATTCATCGGCACAAGCAAGCTTCTGCTTGCACTAATGAATTCGGCACCAGCTGAACTGCTGCACCCCCTCATTCATGCAGCACTTCAGCCTCTGGTTGCGCCTCTCTTATTACGTCGCTGGCACGCACCGGCGACGGAGGTCCATGCGGGCACTCAGCGAGCGTTCCCGCCGCCGCAACCAAAAAAAACGCCAGCAGCGATGCCGGCGCTGGAATACTCTTTCAGAATAACCAACAGATTTTTCAAAGAAAAAGCCGCCTTGCCCGACGATGTCGTGCGCAGCGGCGATAGCGAAAACGAGTGATTCGTTCGTCTACTGTCCATCAAACTTGGTTTCAGCCTTCTTTTTATTGCGGTCCCTCATCTTTCCGATGTATGTCGACCGCGCCGTCTCCCTACCCACCTTGTTGATCGCATCGAATTCCCTGGTCACTCCCAGCTCAGTGCTCCGCCGGTTTGGTATTCGATCACTCGAGTCTCGAAGAAGTTGCGCTCTTTTTTCAGATCGATCATCTCGCTCATCCACGGGAAGGGATTTTCCTCCTGCGGGAACATGGGATCGAGACCGATCTGCTGCGCGCGACGATTGGCGATGAATCGTAAGTAGCCCTTGAACATCGGCGCATTCAAGCCCAGCACTCCACGCGGCATTGTATCCTCAGCGTAGCGATATTCCAACTCTACCGCACGTAAAAACAACGCTTTGATCTCTTCGCGGAATTCGGCAGTCCACAGGTGCGGGTTCTCGAGCTTGATCGTGTTGATCAAGTCGATCCCGAAGTTGCAGTGCATCGACTCGTCGCGCAGGATGTATTGATACTGCTCAGCCGCGCCCATCATCTTGTTCTGACGGCCGAGCGCAAGAATCTGTGTGAAGCCGACATAGAAGAACAGACCTTCCATCAGGCATGCGAACACGATCAGCGAGCGCAGCAGCGTCTGGTCTGCCTCCACCGTGCCGGTCTTGAATTCCGGATTGGTCAGCACGTCGATGAAGGGAATCAGGAACTCGTCCTTGTCGCGGATCGAGGGAATCTCGTGGTAGGCGTTGAAGATCTCCCCCTCGTCCAGGCCCAGCGACTCGACGATGTACTGGTAGGCGTGGGTGTGGATCGCTTCCTCAAAGGCCTGGCGCAGCAGGTACTGGCGGCATTCCGGCGCAGTGATGTGGCGGTAGGTGCCCAGCACGATGTTGTTGGCCGCCAGCGAGTCGGCAGTCACGAAGAAGCCGAGGTTGCGCTTGACGATGCGGCGCTCATCCTCGGTCAGGCCGTTCGGATTCTTCCACAGCTCGATGTCGCGCTGCATGTTGATTTCCTGCGGCATCCAGTGGTTGGCGCAGCCGGCCAGGTATTTGTCCCAGGCCCACTTGTACTTGAACGGCACCAGCTGGTTGACGTCGGTCTGGCCGTTGATGATGCGCTTGTCGGCGGCATTGACGCGGCGTTCCGCCTCGGCGGACGGCGCGGACGGCTTGGCCACGAGCGCCGGATCCAGCGCGGTGTCGGTCAGGCGGGCATTCAACTGCCCCGCCGGCATGGCAGGGGCCAGCGCCGGCTGCGGCGCTTGTGCGGGTTTTGCGGTAGGACTTGTTTCGTCATCCCAACTTAGCATGGCTAATCATCCTTTATTCGTAGCGTAGTGACAGGCTTGTGCTTTTCAAGCCGGCGCGGCATCGCGTGCTGCGCCGGCATAAGGCATCGGATTACTGGCAGGCTTCGCATTCCTCGAAGCCAGGGTCGCCCGGGCGCAGCATGCATGCCGGACCGGCCAGATCCTCGGCCGCCGGTGCCGCGGCGACGGGAGCGGCTGCCATGCCGCCGCCATTGGCCGAAACGGCATTGAGCGCACCGGCCTTGGTGGTGGATTTCTCGGCATGGGTCGCGCCCATGGTGCGCAGATAGTAAGTGGTCTTCAATCCGCGCAGCCAGGCCAGCTTGTAGGTCTCGTCCAGCTTCTTGCCGGAAGCGCCGGCCATGTAGATATTGAGCGATTGCGCCTGATCAGTCCACTTCTGGCGGCGCGAGGCGGCTTCCACCAGCCACTTCGGCTCGACCTCGAAGGCGGTCGCATACAGCTCGCGCAGATCCTGCGGAATGCGATCGATCCGCGCCAGGCTGCCGTCGAAGTACTTCAGGTCGGACACCATCACTTCATCCCACAGGCCGCGCGCCTTCAGATCGCGCACCAGGTATTCGTTGATCTCCGTAAATTCGCCGGACAGGTTCGACTTCACATACAGGTTCTGGTAGGTCGGCTCGATGCAGGCGGAGACGTCGATGATGTTGGAAATCGTCGCCGTCGGCGCGATCGCCACGCAATTCGAGTTGCGCATGCCGTGTTCCTTGATGCGCGCGCGCAGCGCCGACCAGTCCATGGTCTCGGAAGTATCGACCTCGAGATAGCCGCCGCGTTCCTCGGCCAGGAGCTTCAGGGAATCCTGCGGCAGGATGCCGCGATCCCACAGCGAGCCCTTGTAGGAGCTGTAGCGGCCGCGTTCCTCAGCCAATTCGGTCGAGGCCCAGTAGGCGTAGTAGCACACCGCTTCCATCGAGCGGTCAGCGAATTCCACCGCGTCCATGGAGGCATAGGGCACGCGCATCATGTGCAGGCAGTCCTGGAAGCCCATGATGCCCATGCCGACCGGACGGTGGCGCAGGTTGGAATCGCGCGCCTTCTTGACCGCGTAATAGTTGATGTCGATCACATTGTCCAACATGCGCATCGCGGTGCGGATGGTCTTGCGCAGCTTCTCGTGATCCAGCTTGCCATCCTTCATGTGCGCCGGCAGGTTGACCGAACCCAGGTTGCAGACCGCGATCTCGGAGTCATTGGTGTTGAGCGTGATCTCGGTGCACAGGTTGGAGCTGTGCACCACACCGACGTGCTGCTGCGGCGAGCGGATATTGCACGGGTCCTTGAAGGTGATCCAGGGATGGCCGGTCTCGAACAGCATGGACAGCATCTTGCGCCACAGGTCGAGCGCCTGCACCTTCTTGTAGAGCTTCAGCTCGCCGCGGGCAGCCTTGGCTTCGTAGCCGGTATAGGCTTCCTCGAAGGCGCGGCCGACCTTGTCGTGCAAGTCCGGGACATCGGACGGCGAGAACAGGGTCCACTCGCCCTTTTCCATCACCCGCTTCATGAACAGGTCGGGAATCCAGTTCGCCGTGTTCATGTCATGGGTGCGGCGGCGGTCGTCGCCGGTGTTCTTGCGCAGGTCGAGGAATTCCTCGATATCCATGTGCCAGGTTTCCAGGTAGGCACACACTGCGCCCTTGCGCTTGCCGCCCTGATTGACCGCGACCGCCGTGTCGTTGACCACCTTC
>JAEWBA010000313.1 GCA_023391395.1 Pseudomonadota bacterium | reverse complement strand
CCTCCAAGGCGCTGGAAGAGGTGGTCGATTTCGTCGCTGCCAACATGAAGAGCGACATCAAGGGCGTCTATGCGGGCAGCGTGCCCTACCTAAAGCTGGCCGGCATCGTGCTCGGCGGCTGGCAAATGGCGCGTGCCGCGCTGGTGGCGAACCGCAAACTCGAGCAAGGGAAGGGCGATGCGGCATTCCACCAGGCCAAGATCGCCACGGCGCGCTTCTTCGCAGAGCATTTCCTGAGCCAGGCGGATGCTCGCCGTGCCGCCATTGTCGAGGGCGGCGCCTCGGTCATGGCCTTGGCAGAAGAACAGTTCTAAAGGGAATGATCCCGCGAAAAGGCAGCCTGCGGGCTGCCTTTTTGTTTGGCCGATGAACGCGCATCGGGCCTCGCCGATCAAAGGGAAATGCAAACTCATCGAGGCGCCGCAGTGCGGTTCCTCGTCTCGGCTGGAGCGGATCATGAAGTGCCTGACCAGGATCGCGGCAGCCCTGCTTGCCGCGCACTGCTTGTTCGCGCATGCGGACGAGACGGAGCCGATGGGCGGGATCGGCAATGCCGATGCCAGGGAGATTCAGGAGGCAGTGCAGACCCAGCTCGATGCACTGGCCGTCGATGACGCCGCTGCGGCCTTCGAGATGGCAACGCCCGCCAAGCGCATGCTGATCGGCAGTCCGGCCCATTTCATGGACATCATCAGGGAACAATACCCGGCGATTTACCGCTATCTGGGCGCTATCTTTTCCCAACCGGAAGTGCTGGACGGTATCGTCGTCCAAACGGTGTGGGTTACCAGCGGCGACCGCCATGTCTGGCTGGCGATCTTCGGCATGGAGCGCGACGAGAATGGCCGTTGGAAGATCGATGGCTGCGAGCTGCTCGAAACCACCACCGTTGCTATCTAGAGAAAAACCTTATCGACTTCGATGAAGGGCTGACTGGCCCAGACCACCGATTGATGCCAGCACAAGCCTGTGCCGCGCCGGGCTGCCGGCATGTGTGGCTGGATAAGTGCGATCTGTTCCAGATCAAGCCGCCGTCGGTCACCGAAGTGACTGGCTCAAATCGCCGGCTATAAATGACTTCATGCGGTACGCGGCATGCGTATCGCCCTGCGCGACGCCAGTCATTCTTCTTTCTTGCTTCCGCCTCGCAGTCCTGTCCGGCGTCCATGCGCGCCGGGTTTGTCGTTTTATTTCAGGAGGCTCATCATGACACGCAAGTATGTCGACTGTCGCGAATTCCCGAGCGACATGAAGTGCTCCGTCGCCATCTCCGCCGACACCGATGACGAATTGCTGGAAGCTGCCGTCCAGCATGCGGTGACGGTCCACAAACATGAAGACAATGCCGACTTGCGCCAGCAAATCAGGCAGTTGTTCAAGGAGGGCACACCGCCCGTCGAGCACCCGCTCAGTCACGCGCTGTGACTCGCCGCTTGCCGGGAGGCGATTAACCGAAGGCGCCCCCCGTGTACAGCAAATCGAAGGTGCGCGCCAGTGTGGCAATCACCGCCACAGCCCCTGCGCCCAGCGTCAGCACCAGCAATACCGCCAGCGGCCAGCCGGAGTGCGAGCGCCGGCCGGAGGCGGCGTTGTAGCGCTCATCCCATTTCTCGTCCGGCGTCAGTCCGATGACCAGGGCTTCGATGAAGCCGATCAGTCCCGACAGGATCAGCGGACTGGCGGTAAACATCGCGGGCTGGTCCGGGAAAACCGCCATCAGCAGCCCAGTCAGCGGCACGGTAGCGGCATGCGCCAGGCCCCAGCGGTCGAAGAGGCCGGCCAAGTAAAAGCGATGCAGGCCAAGGCCGCCGGTCAGAAAGGCAAGGAGAGTGGCCAAGGTCTTGTTTTTGTGCGGTTTTTTCATGCAATGAAGAAAGTTGGCTGGCAGCTGCCGACCAAAAAAGTGGTTAAATCGATGGAATCCCGGGAAATTTGCTGATAAGCAACATCCCAAACCGCCGTAGTTTGCCCCAGGACCTGCAGCAAGGCAATGCGCGACCGCGCGGCGCGGTGCCGGAGAAGGGGGGGCGCCCTTGCCAAAGTTGTCCTTGACCACCTAATCGGCTATAATTGCCGGCTTTTCCGTGTTCGAACACTTTTTGGAAACAGATTATGGTCGTTATTCGCTTATCTCGTGCCGGCGCCAAGAAGCGCCCCTTCTTCAACATCGTGGCAACTGATTCGCGCAATCGTCGCGACGGTCGCTTCATCGAGCGCCTCGGCTTCTATAACCCGGTGTCCTCGGGTAACAGCGAGAGCTTTCGCATTGCCCAGGATCGTCTGACGTACTGGCAAGGCGTGGGCGCGCAACTGTCCCCGACCGTTGCCCGTCTGGTCAAGCAAGCCGGTCAGAAAGCCGCCGCTTAATTCATTCGAGCGGCATCGGGGTGAGCATCCCTGAGGACTTGGTGCTGGTCGGACATGTGATCGGCGCCTATGGCATTCGGGGCTGGATACGGATCAAGCCCTATTCGGCTGATGCGGATGCGCTGCTGCATGCAAAGGCATGGTGGCTCGACAAGCCCGAACTGCGGGATGTCGATGCGCTCCAGGTCAAGGTTCACGGCGAGGATGTGGTTGCGCAATTGATGGGCGTGGCGGATCGCAATGCCGCCGAAGCGCTCAAGGGCGCGACCATACAAATCCGGCGCAGCCATTTTCCGGTGCTGGACGATGGCGAGTTTTACTGGGTCGATCTGATCGGCCTGGCAGTGGAAAACCTGCAGGGGGAGTCGCTGGGGGTAGTGAGCGACTTGATGGATAACGGTGCACATCCAATCTTGCGGGTGGCGTTGCCGACGGTCCCGGGCGAAAAGGCGCGGGAGCAGTTGATCCCGTTTGTCGACCAGTTCGTCAAAACAGTGGACCAGGCAGCGAAAAAGATCACGGTGGACTGGGGCCTGGATTACTAGGCCCAAGAGAGAGCGGAGCAGCAGATGCAATTCGATGTCATCACGCTCTTTCCCGAGATGTTCGCCGCTCTGACGCAGTCGGGGATTACCCGGCGTGCGCTGGAGCAGAAGAAGTGGGAATTGTCCTTGTGGAATCCGCGCGATTTCACCAGCGACAATTACCGGACGGTCGATGACAGGCCATATGGTGGCGGGCCGGGCATGGTGATGCTGGTCAAGCCGCTGGAGGCGGCAATTGGCGCCGCGAAGGGGCGCCAGCAGGCGCTGGACTTGCCGGTGCCGCGGGTGGTGTACCTCTCGCCGCAAGGTCGCCGGCTGACGCATGAGCGCGTCATGCAGCTGAAAGTCGAGCCCGGACTGGTCTTGCTGTGCGGGCGCTATGAGTCGGTGGATCAGCGTTTGCTGGACCGCTGCGTCGATGAGGAAATCAGCCTCGGCGATTTCGTCCTGTCGGGTGGCGAGTTGCCGGCAATGGCCCTCATGGATGCCGTCATCCGGCAGTTGCCGGGGGTGTTGAACGACGATGCCTCGGCGATCGAGGACAGCTTCGTCAACGGCTTGCTCGATTGTCCGCATTACACGCGGCCGGAAGTGTACGAAGGCGTGCCGGTGCCGCCGGTTCTGTTGGGCGGACACCATGCCGAGATCGAGAAGTGGCGGCGCCAGCGCTCTTTGGAAGTGACGGCGCAGAAGCGCCCGGATCTGATCGCCAAGGCGCGCAAGGCTGGGCTGTTGTCGAGTGCCGACGAAAAGTATTTGCAATCCCTGGCGGGGCCGCGTTGAGCGCATCTTCGCCAAGTCGGAAGGAATGCCTCAGAGGCGCCGTACTGTCGACGGTTTTGCAGTAAGAATTTAAGCAGTAAGGAGCGGGATTTCCCGCATGTGTAACCCCATCCTCTGCCGGGCATCATGAAAGCGCCGGCACGATGGTTTCAGGAGCGTAAAAATGGACTTGATCCAGCAACTTGAACAGGAAGAAATCGCCCGTCTGGGAAAAAAGATTCCCGACTTCGCACCGGGTGATACCGTGGTCGTCAGCGTCAACGTGGTCGAAGGTACGCGCAAGCGTGCACAGGCTTACGAGGGTGTGGTGATTGCCCGCCGCAATCGTGGCCTGAACTCCAATTTCATCGTTCGCAAGATTTCGTCCGGCGAAGGCGTGGAGCGTACTTTCCAGCTCTATTCGCCGCTGATTGCTTCGATCGAAGTCAAGCGTCGCGGCGATGTGCGTCGCGCCAAGCTGTATTACCTGCGTGAGCGTTCCGGCAAGTCCGCGCGTATCAAGGAAAAGCTGCCGACCCGTCGCGTAGCCGAGCAGGCCGCCGAATAATCGCGGTCATGCAGCAGGAAAAAAGGGCACCCGAGCGGTGCCCTTTTTCATTTTTCGGTATGATCGCAAGGCACAATTTCATCGCGCACAGGAACGTGTTGTGACCAGACTGATTATCGATCCGCAAGCTGCCCCCGTCGAAACCCTTGCCGGCGAGGCTGCTCTCGATCCGGATCGCCTGTCGATGGATTGGCTGCGGCAGCGTTTCCTCCATCCTCCTCTCTGGTCCCCGGAACGCTCCGACGAGCGCTGGATCCCTGCCCGCGTGGCGGAGCCGATCCCGGCTGCCGTCCTGATGCCCATCGTTGCGCGGGACGAGGGTTTGAGCCTGCTGCTCACGCTCCGCACTGCGCACTTGCACGATCATGCCGGGCAAATTAGCTTGCCGGGCGGGAGGGTGGATGATACCGACGCCTCGGCGATCGAAGCTGCCTTGCGTGAAACCGAAGAAGAGATCGGCCTA
>JAEWBA010000294.1 GCA_023391395.1 Pseudomonadota bacterium | reverse complement strand
CACCTGCAGGGTCGAGGAAAATTGGCCGTGCGGCGAATGCAGCACGAATCCGCGCTCGACTTGCACCGGACCGCCAAACATGACTGTCTGGTTGTCGATCCTCGGATTTTCTTGGCCGGGCGCACGTTTGAGTTCGATGCGCTCGAACAGCACGCCCATGCTCATGTCGGTCGGCTTGTTGACGATCAGGCCGAGCGCGCCGCCGGCATTGTGTTCGCACAAGTAGACGAGGGTGCCGCCGAATACCGGATCGAGCATGGACGGCATGGCAATGAGGAAATGATCGGCCAGATTGAGGGCCGGCTCGGCAGCGTTTTCCATTTCCTCGGAAAAGTCTGCCCCGCCCTGAGGAGGCTCAGGCTTGAAAGCGGATTTGCGTGTCTTGCTGGGTTTCACCATGATGGCCATTCTATCAGCTTTGCGGCGCGCTCCCCACGACCGCTCTCTCCCCATTTGGCACCGCCTGCCTGCACTTGTTCCGTTGCCCCGACGAATATCATCTAAAAGAAAACCCGCGGCGCTGCGCGGGTCTTCTTTATCGGCATCGCGCTTCCTCAATCGGCCGCCGTCTCCTTGCGAATGAATCCGGCGATCAATTCGAGCAACTGGTCTTCCCGATACGGTTTGCCGAGGTACTCGTTGACGCCAAGCTCCAGCGCATAGTTGCGGTGCTTGGCCGCCGTGCGGGAGGTAATCATGACGATGGGAATGTGCCGCGTCCGCTCGTCGCTGCGCACGTTGCGGGTCAGGTCAAAGCCATCCATGCGCGGCATCTCGATATCCACCAGCATCACATTCGGCGTAATCGACTGCAGGCGCTCCAGGGCGTCCACGCCATCCTTGGCCAGCACGACTTGGTAGCCCTCACGGGTGAGCAGGCGCTGCGTCACGCGGCGCACGGTCAAGGAATCGTCCACCACCATGACGATATTCTGCGTGCGCAGGCCCTGCACCGGCTCGACGCCGGGCACAAGCGGCTTGCCGCCCGCCATCTCGGCCACCGCCCCCATTGCCTCGGGAGTATCGGACGGAATGATACGCGGCGCGCGGATATTGTCATGTGCCGCACGCAAGGCCAGCGGCACCGGGTTGAGAATCAGCACGATATCGCCGGAGCCCAGCACGGTGGCGCCGGCAATGCCGATCAGGCGTGCCAGTTGCGGCCCGATGTTCTTGACCACCACTTCGCGGTTCCCGACGATTTCATCGACGTGCAGGGCCACGCGGTCGTTGCCGCTCTTGACGATCATCAGCGGGGAATACTGCTGCGCCACGGGCGCCGCCTTGGTGTCTCCGAGCAGCGCCGACAAATAATGCAGCGGCACGCGCTGCCCCTGCCATACCACCGCGCCATCGTTGTAGGCGGCGGCCAGCGCCTGCGACTTGAGCTGCTGCACCTGCTCGACCAGCACCGAGGGTACGGCGTAGATCTTGCCGCCGGTGGACAGCAGCACCACTTGCGTGACCGCCAGCGTCAAGGGCAGGTGGATGGTGAATTGCGCTCCTCTGCCCGCCTCCGAGCGAGTCGAAACGCGCCCGCCCAGCGCAGCCGCTTCGGAACGCACGACATCCATGCCGATGCCCCGGCCAGCCAGCTCCGTGATTTCCTCGGCGGTGGAAAAGCCGGGGTGGAAGATCAGGTCGGCGACTTCGTCGTCGGAAGCATCGCTCTGGTCAGTCAGCAGGCCGATACCCGTGGCCTTGTCGCGGATGCGTTCGATGTTCAGGCCCTGGCCATCGTCAGAGAAATGGATGACGACCTCATTGCCTTCCTGCCGGATTTCCACCAGTAATTCGCCGATCTCACTCTTGCCAGCGGCACGGCGCGCTTCGCGCGATTCGATGCCGTGCACAATGGCATTGCGCAGCAAATGCTCGAACGGTCCGGTCATCTTTTCCAGAACCCCGCGGTCGATCTCCACCGCGCTACCGCGAATATCGAGGTTGACGCGCTTGTCCATTTCCTTGGCAGCCTGGCGCGTGACGCGGAACAGGCGCTCCGAGATGCTGGCGAAGGGCACCATGCGCACGCGCATCAGATCCTGCTGCAGGTCGCGTGTCAGGCGCGCCTGGATCAGCAAGTCAGTGCTGGCGCTATCCACGGTGCGGCTCAGGTTCTGCTGCACGGAGGCGACGTCGTTCACGCTTTCGGCCATCATCCGCGTCAATTCCTGCAGGCGCGTAAAACGGTCGAACTCGAGCGGGTCGAACTCGCGCTCGCCCGCGTGCCCCATGCGCGAGGCGATCTGCGTTTCGGCCTGCATTTCGATTTCTCGCAACTGTTCGCGCAGGCGGCCGACGTTCTCGGTCAGCTCGGACAGCGATCCGCGCAGCGATCCAACCTCGGTCTCCAGCTTGGAACGCGAGATCGATACTTCGCCGGCCTGGTTGACCAAGCGATCGAGAATGTCCGCCCGCACCCGCACCAGCGGCGCCGGGCCGCCAGGGGCGGCGACTGCACCTTCGAGCGCCTTGGCCAGGGGCGCTGCCGCGCGCTGCACCGGCATGAGGGCCGGCAGCACCACAGGTTCCGATTGGCCCGCAGTCTCGGCAAGCGGCTGCGAAGCGGGCGCACTCTTGCGTGCGCCCGGGTTCTGCAGATCTTCGAACAGATGCAAGCCTTCATCGTAACGCACCAGCAGATCATCGATTGCCAGCATCGCCGGCGATCCGAGGCGCATCAGGTTCTCGATGCGGGTCTCCATGTCATGCAAGTGCTGCCCCAGCGACATGGCGCCGGCCATGCGGGCGCTGCCCTTGAGGGTATGCAGGATACGCAGCAGCGACTGTGGCGCGCCTAGATCGTCAGGCTTGTCCTGCCATGCGCGCAAGGTCTGGCCCATCTGCGGCAGCATATCGCGCCCTTCTTCGAGAAAAACCGGCAGCAGGTCAGCATCCAGTTCATCCTTGAGGACCATTGCCGGATCGGCATTCTCGTCGTTACGGTGCGCGAACACCGGCTCCTCGAAGGGAACGGGCGAAGGCACCGCATCCGCTTCCGGAACGACTGCAGCGGGCTCGGAATCAGGAGAGGCGAGCCCCTCTGCAGGCGCGAATGGCCCTGGCACTTCCATCTCCGACTCGGGCGGCGCTTCGGCAAACGGGGCCGGCATGGCCACCGTGCCTGCGCTGGTCGAGCGGTGCTCCAGATCGCTGCGCATGCTCGCCAGCAAACGGACAAATTCAGGTTCGTGCTCGGGCATCTCGCCCAGCGCAAAGGTTTGCAGCATCAGCTTCAGGCGCTCGACGCTGTGCTCGAGAATGTCGAACTCGTATGTGGTCAGGCCGACCGGAGTGCGGGCCAGGAACTGAAGCACCCGTTCGAGAGCATGGGCCACTTCCTGGAGCGCGAGGAATCCGACCGTCGCGGAGCTGCCTGCCAAGGAATGCGAGGCGTGCACGGCCACCGTGTTGACCTGGCGCTCTGGCTCGTGCCGCCATTCCGCGATATCCCGCGACAGCACGCGCACCAGTTCATCGGTTTCGGCCAGATAAATGTTGTATAGCGGCAGGCTGATTTCTAGCTTGCCGATGCGCTTGATATTGTCGTCGTGCTTGAGCACCGGCGCATCGGAGCTCTCCATCTGCGCTGGTTCGACAGGCGCTTCCAAGGGCTGGAACATCGCCAGATCCGCATCCGACAAGCTCACTTCCTCGGCCACCGGTAAGGCTTCCGGCACCTCGCCGAGCACATCGCTTTCCGACTCAGCGGTGGCGAATTCCGGCGCCACCTCGAAAGCCAAGGGGGCCGCCTCCTCTGCTGGCCTTGCCGCATCGGGCTGCGCTTCCAGTTCCGAATTAGGCCAAAGCGGTTCCACAGCGGTCGCATCTGCGGCTGCCACTGAGAGTGCCGCATCTATCTCGACCGGAGCGTCGTCGCCGGCGGGCACAGGCGCCGCGTCGCTCTCCTCGTCGTAGTGGAAAGCGCCGCCCGTCTTCACGCCTTCGGCCGCCTTGACGAGGGCATGTGCGCTGCGATCCGACTTACCCTGCGTTTTCAGATCTTCCACCCAGGCGCCCAGCACTTCGCCTGCCTGCTCGAGCAGCGCGTATAAATCGGCGTCG
>JAEWBA010000254.1 GCA_023391395.1 Pseudomonadota bacterium | reverse complement strand
CAACGGCGCAGGCAAGACCACCACCATCGGCAAACTCGCCAAACATCTGCAGGCGCACCGGCAATCGGTGCTGCTTGCAGCAGGCGACACTTTCCGTGCCGCGGCGCGCGAGCAACTGGCGGTTTGGGGCGAGCGCAACAACGTGACCGTGATTGCCCAGGAATCCGGCGACCCGGCGGCCGTCGCCTATGATGCTGTCCAATCGGCGCGCGCGCGCGCCATCGACGTAGTGATGGTGGACACCGCCGGCCGCCTGCCGACCCAGTTGCATCTGATGGAAGAGCTGAAAAAGGTGAAGCGTGTGATCGGCAAGGGCATGGAGGGCGCGCCACACGAAGTGCTGCTGGTTATCGATGGCAACACCGGCCAGAATGCCCTGGCCCAGGTCAAGGCCTTCGACGATGCCCTGGGCCTGACCGGCCTGGTCATCACCAAGCTCGATGGCACCGCCAAGGGCGGGGTGCTGGCGGCCATCGCCAAGACGCGTCCGATCCCGGTGTACTTTATCGGCATCGGTGAAAAGATCGAAGATCTGCAAGCCTTCGATGCCGAGGAATTCGTCGATGCTTTGCTGAACTGACTGCCGAGCCCGAACCATGATCGAGTTTCATCAGGTTTCAAAAAGGTATTCCGCGCACGCCGGCACGCAGGCCGCTCTATCCGGAATCACGCTCTCGATTCCGCGCGGGGAAATGGTGTTCCTGTCCGGGCCGTCCGGCGCCGGCAAATCGACCCTGCTGAAAATGATCGCGGCCATGGAAAGGCCGAGTTCGGGGCGCGTACTCGTGAACAGTCAGGATCTGGGGCGCCTCAAGCCTTCCGGCCTGCCCTATCTGCGGCGCAACCTGGGGCTGATATTTCAGCAGCAAGTACTGCTGTCGGATCGCAGCGTGCTGGCGAACGTGATGCTCCCTCTACTGGTCACCGGCACGGCACGCGGCGACGCCGAAAAGCGCGCTCGCGCAGCGCTCGACAAGGTTGGGCTGCTGGACAAGGCAGCGTCGGAGCCGCTCAGCCTGTCGGGCGGCGAGCAGCAGCGTGTCTCGATCGCGCGCGCCATCGTGAACCGGCCGCAAATCATCCTCGCCGACGAACCGACCGCCAATCTCGACCGCGCCAGTGCCGCCAAGGTCATCGATGCCCTGTATTCCTTTCACGGCGTCGGAGTCACCTGCGTGATCGCCACCCACGACGAGCACATTCTGAAGGAGGCGCAACGCATCATTTATCTCGACCGGGGCCGGCTCGTGGGCGCCAAGGATGAAGCCGTGGCAAGGGGAGTGGCATGAAAGCCTGGATGCGGCAGCATATTTCGGCCATCATCGACGCCGCCCGGCATTTGCTGCGCAGCCGCGGCAGCTTTGCCTTCAACGTGCTGGTGGTGGCGATTGCCCTCGCCCTGCCTTTTGCCGGCCTGACCTTGCTGGAAAATATACGCCCGGTGTCGGAGCGGCTTGCGATCGAGCCGGAAATCAGTATCTTCCTGGCAACCGATACGCCACGCGAGCGCGCGAATGCGCTGGCACCGCAGATCCGGCGCATCGTGCAGAACGCACACGCTGCGGGCAAGCTCGAATTCATTCCTCGCGAAACCGCGCTCGGCGCCTTGCGCGACCGCACTGGATGGACGGATGCCCTGACCACGCTGGGTGAAAACCCTTTGCCGGACGCCTATGTACTCAAGCTGTCCAGCGACGGCAACCCGGCACACGCCGCCCACGTGGACGCCCTAGCCGTGCAACTTAAAGCCCTGCCGGGTGTCGAGTATGTACAAGTTGATTCTGCCTGGGTGAGGCGCCTGGCTGCCCTGTTGCATGTGATGCGCCTGGCTTTGTTGTTCCTTGCGGTCACCCTGGGCATCGTGGTGGTGGCGGTGGTCTTCAATACCATACGGCTGCAAGTAATGACACAACGGGATGAGATCGAGGTCAGCCGCTGGTTCGGGGCGACCGATTCGTACATCTGCCGGCCTTTCTATTACACCGGGGCGCTGCTCGGCCTGTTTGCCGGCTTGGTGGCCTTGGGCGCGGTTGCACTCTCGCTTCACCCTCTCAACCAGGCGATTGCCGAATTCGCCCGGCTGTACGCAGCCGAATTCCGACTTTCCACCCTGAGCCTGCCGCTTACACTTGCCATGTTGACCATTAGTGCAGCCCTGGGATGGGCTGGCGCCTTGCTCTCCGTCCGGCGACAGCTGGCGCGCCTCAATTCAGGCAACTAAAAGAAGCCTTGGTTCGCAGATGCAAGGCGGTTTCTGGAGCGTATAAATTAGCCAGAATCAATTGAAACATTACAAACGATAGTATTTTCTTGTTAGCGGCATTGAAAATGACCATTAGCACTCTCACCTCGAGAGTGCTAATATCAATGCCGACAGGGTGGCAAACTGCTGCCCGAATGCATAGCAAGGAGAAAGAATGAACGCACTTTCTGCAAAGTCCGCATTGATGCCGATGAGCCAGCAAGCCATGGCGCTTGCCTTTCCCGGCAGCCTTGGGAATATCGAGGCGTACATTTCGGCCGTGAACCGGCTACCCATGCTGTCGCAGGAAGAAGAAGTTTCCCTGGCCCGCAAGCTGCGCGACGACAACGATCTGGCTGCCGCGCAAAAGCTGGTCCTGTCGCATCTGCGCCTGGTGGTGTCGATTGCGCGCGGCTATCTGGGCTATGGCCTGCCACACGCCGATCTGATCCAGGAAGGCAATATCGGCCTGATGAAGGCGGTCAAGCGCTTTGACCCCGACCAGGGCGTGCGCCTGGTGTCCTACGCGATGCACTGGATCAAGGCCGAGATTCACGAGTACATCCTGAAGAACTGGCGCCTGGTCAAGGTCGCGACCACCAAGGCCCAGCGCAAGCTGTTCTTCAACCTGCGCAGCCACAAGGAAGGCCTGGATACCATGACGCCGGCCCAGGTAGACGACCTGGCGAAGTCTCTCAACGTCAAGCGCGAAGAAGTGATCGAGATGGAAACCCGGATGTCGGGACACGACATGGCTTTGGAAGCGCCCGCCGACGACGAGGACGACAAGTTCGCGCCGATCGCCTACCTGTCTTCGGAAGCCAGCGAGCCGACCCGCATGCTGGAAGCGCAGCAGTATGACCGCATGCAGTCGGAAGGCCTCGAAGCCGCGCTCGACAAGCTTGATGCCCGCTCGCGCCGCATCGTCGAAGCGCGCTGGCTGGCCAATGACGACGGTTCCGGTGCCACTCTGCACGAATTGGCGGACGAGTTCGGCGTGTCGGCCGAACGGATTCGCCAGATCGAAAGCGCGGCACTGAAAAAAATGAAGGGCACGCTGGCGGCTTACGCTTAAGGCAGGCTTGTTTAGTAACAGAAAGGCGCTCCGATGGAGCGCCTTTTTCATTACAGTCGCCAATATGTAGCGACCGCCCCTCGTCAGCCACAGTCAATGGAAGCCGTGCTGGCGCAGGATGCCTCTTCCGGCGGGGCCAAGTACAAACTTCACGAATCTCTCCCCATTCGACGAAGAAGGATAGGCGCCGATACCGTAGGCGCTCCGCACGTTCAGCTCGTCCGGAATTCGCAGGACGCCGATATCCGGAAGGGCATTCTTCGCGCCGGCAGCGTTCGTGCAGTACATGATGTACGCATCCACCTTGTTGTCTTCAAACGCCGTCACGTAAGGCAAGCTGTCATCGGGAGCCGGCGCGCTTGCGCCCGACAGCTTCAGCGCCTTACTGTCCAGAACGGCGAATGTACCGGGACTGAGCTTGTCCGCCTTGCGGAAGAAATCCCAGGTGTAGTCGCCCATGGGGTCGGATACGGGCGTCGATGTTCCCACCCGCACGGAAGGCTTTTTCAGCACGTCCACCAGGTTGGCGTGGTTCAGGCCCAGCTCCGGTCGCGACACGATACAGAGGTCGTTGTAGGCGAAGACGGTCGATCCGGACAACAGCTTCTGCTTGGCGAGCGCCTCGGTGTGTTCCACCGCCGCCGAGGCAAACACATCGGCTTTACGTCCAGCCTCGATTTCGCTACGCAGCTTGCCGGACGGACCGTACGAGGTCGTCACCGACACGCCGGATTCCTTCTGGAAAGCCGCGGCGAGATCCTTCATCGCATCGCGCAGGCTGCCTGCGGCGAGTACCGTAATGGTTTCACTCATGGCTTGCTGGGCAAATGTCGGGGCCGCCCCGAGTGCAGCAATGCAAAACACGGCATGAGCCAGACGGCGAAAGCTGCGTGGGGCAGAACTACGAATGCCGACTGGTTTCATGATAGTCGCCTTTTCGCAGAGCAGTTGTCCGACACTGTAGGCGATGCCGGAAAAATCGCCTATAACAATTGACAGGCTTTTCGTCGAACCTTCCTCGTGCAAGAAAGAAATCATGAAGCGCCTCCCTTTGCTCTTTTGCCTACCGGCCGCCCGGCGGGCCAGGGGGCGGATGACAACGACCAGCGCAGAGCACTCCGGGGCGCTCCGCCATGCCAGGCACCTTGCCCTGCACGCCATGCTGGCCGTAACGGCGTTGATCGTGTGTCCCGCAGTGCTTGCCGAAGGGACGTTGGAAGTGAAAGGCGATTCGGTTGCCGGGCGCACGTTCGCTCTACAAGACTTCGCCGCCTTGCCGCAGACCGAGTTGACGGAGACGCGCGGCGTGGGGACTTCGGGCCCGCAGGAAACGCTTCAGGTGAGATGGGGTGGCGTCCTGCTTCGAGACGTGCTGACAGCAGTCGATTTTCGCGAGAAACAGCAGCGGGATTTTCGGCGCACGCTGATTATTGCTCGGGCCCGCGACGGTTACGTGGCCCTGTTCACCTGGGGTGAACTCTACAATACCAAGCTTGGCGACAGCATCCTGATCATCACTTCCAGGGACGGCAAGCCCTTAACCGATTTGGAAGGACCATATGCGCTACGTGCGCTGGCCGACATCCGACCCGGGCCGCGCCATGTCAAATGGCTCGAGCAAATCCAGGTCGAGACAGTGAAGCCCTAGAGGGTAGCGAAATAACGGGCAGCCGAGGGATGCAAGCGGCCCGAATGTCCGCGACCGTGCCTCCTCAGGAAAGAAGCAACCTCAAGTCATGGGCAATCGGTTCCGCGCCCTGCCCGTGCCGCACGAACAGTCGGATGCGGCCCTGAGGGTCGAACACATAGCTGCCTGCGGTATGGT
>JAEWBA010000251.1 GCA_023391395.1 Pseudomonadota bacterium | reverse complement strand
CGCCCACGCTTGTAATCTTCCGCACAGCGCCTCAACGCATAGTCGAGATTCCTTGCTTGCGCTCGGAATGACAGCGACAAGCGGCCCGCCGAAATTTATCTATCGAGGAAACCTTGAGCAAACTACGTCAGGAATTCATCGCCTTTTCCGTCTCCGCCGGCGTGCTGCGCTTTGGCGAATTCGTCACCAAGGCCGGCCGCAACTCGCCCTACTTCTTCAACGCAGGGCTATTCAACGATGGAGCCAATCTCGGCAAGCTGGCCGAGTTCTACGCGCAAACGCTGCTGGACTCCGGCGTCGAGTTCGACATGCTGTTCGGGCCCGCCTACAAGGGCATCACGCTCGCCTCGGCCACCGCCGTCGCCCTAGCGAACAAGGGCCGCAATGTTCCCTTCGCCTTCAACCGCAAGGAAGCCAAGGACCATGGAGAAGGCGGCACCATCGTCGGCGCGAAATTGCAGGGCAGGGTGGTCATCATCGACGACGTCATTTCAGCCGGAACCTCCGTGCGCGAATCGGTCGACATCATCCGCGCCGCCGGCGCGACCCCCTGCGCGGTGCTGATCGCGCTGGATCGCATGGAGCGCTCGGGCAAGGACGGCGCGTTGTCGGACGGCTCGGCAGTGCAGGAGGTGACCAAGACCTACGGCATGCCGGTGGTTTCGATCGGCAACCTGAATGACCTGCTCGAATACATTTCCGGTGCCGGTGCGGATCAGGAACTGGCAAAGTACAAGGATGCGGTGGCGGCTTATCGCGAGCGCTACGGCGTCGCTTGAAAAGCGTTGGCTTCCTCGCCTAGAGAGGAAGCGAGCAATGCCGCATAACTGACAAGCTCGATCCGCGCCTTGCGCAAGGTGTAAACCTGCGGCTTTTCCTCGATACGCTCGAGGATGCGGGCAATCACCAGGCTGCGCTCCTCGCGACTGAAGATCGTCGAAGGCGCGCCAAAAAAGTCCGGGTGCCGGCCGTAGACACCAAGATTGTCAAACACGCCGTCGTCGTTCAACCGATAGCCACGTTCCAACAGCTCGCTGCGCAGCAGGGCGTGGCGTTCGACCAGGAAGCGGCCCTTGTCATAAAAGAACTTGACGTGGCCGCTGCCCAGTCTGAAGTTTTCCGGGATCTGCGCCCGCAGCGCGCTGGCCGATTGCGCGGCCAGCGACTTCAGCAGCGCCTTGGGAATGCGCCGCATTTCGCGGTACTCGGCGAACAGGTGCTGGTCGGTGAGCAGCGCCGGAGCCAGGTCGGCGTTGATGCGCGTCATGGAGACCCCCGCCGTTGGGACTCAGCCCGCCAGCTTCGTCTTCAGCAACTCCGTCAACTGTGCCGGATTGGCCTTGCCCTTGGTGGCTTTCATCGCCTGGCCGATCAGGGCATTGAAGGCTTTTTCCTTGCCCGCGCGGTATTCCTCGACCGACTTGGCATTCGCCGCCAGCACTTCATCGACGATCTTTTCCAGCGCGCCGCTATCCGAAATCTGCTTCAAGCCCTTGGCTTCAATGATGTCGTCGGCCAGCGTCTCCTTGTCGGAAGGCGTTTCCCACATCGCCGCAAAGACTTCCTTGGCGATCTTGTTGGAGATGGTGCCGTCGGCGATGCGCTGCAGGAGCAGGGCGAGCTGCTCGGCCTTGACCGGGGCATCGGCGATATCGACGCCGGCGCGATTCAGCGTGGAGGACACGTCGCCCATCAGCCAGTTGGCGGCGGGCTTGGCTTGCTCCTTGCCTGCCTTGGCGACGACGGCTTCGAAGTAGGCGGCCATGGCCTTGGACTGGGTCAGCACCGAGGCGTCGTACTCGGGCAAACCATAGTCGCGCACGAAACGCTCGCGCATCGCCCCGGGCAATTCCGGCATGGCGGCTTTTACACGCTCGATCCAGTCGGGCGAGATCACCAGCGGCGGCAGATCGGGGTCGGGGAAGTAACGGTAATCCTGCGCGTCTTCCTTGCTGCGCATGGACCGCGTTTCCTTGCGATCGGGATCGTACAGCCGAGTTTCCTGGACCACCGTGCCGCCATCTTCGATCAGTTCGATCTGGCGCCGCACTTCGTAATTGATGGCTTCTTCCAGGAAGCGGAAGGAATTGAGGTTCTTGATTTCGCAGCGGGTGCCGTATTCCTTCTGGCCGAGCGGGCGCACCGAGACGTTGGCATCGCAGCGGAAAGAACCTTCCTGCATGTTGCCGTCGCAGACCCCCAGCCATACCACCAGCGAGTGCAGCGCCTTCGCATAGGCAACCGCTTCCTGCGCGCTCCTCATGTCCGGCTCGGTGACGATTTCCAGCAGCGGCGTGCCGGCACGGTTCAGGTCGATGCCGGTCATGCCGTGGTAATCCTCGTGCAGCGACTTGCCGGCGTCTTCTTCCAGGTGGGCGCGCGTCAGTTGCACCGTGCGCAGTTCGGCCTTGCCATCCTTTTCCAGCACGAAGGACACCGTTCCCCCCTGCACCACCGGGATCTCATACTGGCTGATCTGGTAGCCCTTGGGCAGGTCGGGGTAAAAGTAGTTCTTGCGCGCGAAAATTGACTGCGGCGCAATCGTCGCGCCGATCACCAGACCGAACTGGATGGCGCGTTCCACCGCGCCCTTGTTCATGACCGGCAGCACGCCCGGCAGCGCCAGGTCCACCG
>JAEWBA010000222.1 GCA_023391395.1 Pseudomonadota bacterium | reverse complement strand
CGGCCGCTACGTATTGAGCGGCAAGATCTTCGAGCATCTGGAAGGCCTGGGAAAAGGCGCAGGAGGCGAAATACAGTTGACCGACGGTATCGCCGCCATGATGAAAGCCGACCCGGTACTGGCCTATCGCTATACCGGGACGCGCTACGATTGCGGCTCCAAGCTGGGCTATCTGAAGGCGACGGTGGCGATGGGGCGCAAGCATCCCGACATGGGCGCGGCGTTTTCGGAGTACCTGGGACAACTCAAATGAGCGTACGCGACATTCTGCGCATGGGCGACCCGCGCCTGCTGCGGCAGGCCGAGCCGGTGACGCAGTTCGATACGCCGGAGTTGCATGCGCTGGTGGCCGACATGTTCGACACCATGCGCGCCGCCAATGGCGCCGGGCTGGCGGCGCCGCAGATCGGTGTCAACCTGCAGCTCGCGATCTTCGGCTTCGGCCACAATCCGCGCTACCCGGAGGCCCCGGCCGTGCCGGAAACGGTGCTGATCAATCCGGTGCTGACGCCGCTGGGTGAGGACATGGAAGAGGGCTGGGAAGGCTGTTTGTCGGTGCCGGGCTTGCGCGGTGTGGTGCCGCGTTGGAGCCGGCTTCGTTACCAGGGTTTCGACCAGTACGGCAAGGCGATCGATCGCAGCGTCGACGGTTTCCATGCGCGCGTGGTGCAGCACGAATGCGACCACCTTGCCGGTATCCTGTATCCGATGCGCATCAGGGATTTTTCGCGCTTCGGTTTCGTCGACATCCTGTTTCCCGAACTCGACGCCGGCACGGACGACTGACAGGGAAACGGCGCTTCGCACTTCATAAGGGCGGCCAGGCATGGGCGGAAATCCATGAGTAATCGATCCCGCATACTCGTCGTCTACGCCCATCCCATTTCCGGCCGTTCCCGGAGCAACCAGCGTCTGCTCGAAGCCGCCACCACAGTTTCCAATGTGACGGTGGACGACCTCTACGAAACCTATCCCGATTTCTATATTGACGTCGAGCGCGAGCAAGCCTTGCTGGCGCAAGCCGATCTGATCGTCTTCCAGCATCCCATCCAGTGGTACGGCATGCCCTCCTTGCTGAAGGAGTGGATGGACGTGGTGCTTGAGTATGGATGGGCCTATGGAAGGGAAGGCACGGCCTTGCACGGCAAGGATTTTTGGCCGGTCGTGACTACCGGTGGCACGGACGACCCGGATCAGGATCATGCCGCCCATGGCCATGAATTCGCCGTGTTTCAACCGCCGCTCGAACAGGTCGCCAAGCTGTGCGGCCTGCGCTGGCAAATGCCTTTCGTCCTGCACGGTGCGAATCTGGTGGACGATGCGGTCATCGATGCCCATGCGGCTCAGTATCGGGAACGGCTTCTGGCCTATCCGCAATGGGCGCACCAAGGCGATTGAAGCCCATGCAGACCCAACTGGAGTTGGCGCAATGGAACAAAATCTGCTTTTCAACGCATTGATCTATCTCGGCGCCGCTGTGATCGCGGTGCCGCTCGCCAAGCGCCTGGGCCTGGGTGCAGTGCTCGGCTATCTGCTTGCCGGCAGCGCGATCGGGCCGTGGGGGATGGGCCTTATCAGCGGGGTGGAAGACATCCTGCACTTTTCGGAATTCGGCGTGGTGCTGCTGCTGTTCCTGATCGGGTTGGAACTGGACCCCAAACGCCTGTGGTCGCTGCGCCGCTCCATCTTCGGCTGGGGCAGCGCGCAGATGGCCGCCGTCTCCGCAGCCCTGTTTGCCGCCGCGCTGGCCTTCGGCATCGACTGGAAAACCGCGCTGATTGCCGCGCTGGGCCTATCCATGTCCTCCACGGCAATTGCCCTGGCAACCCTGGACGAACGCAACTTGATGGCCACGCCGGCTGGTTCGGCCGGTTTTTCCATCCTGCTGTTCCAGGATATCGCTGCGATTCCAATGATCGCCGCCATTCCGCTGCTCGGCGGCGGCGCCGCAGGTGAGGGCGGCGAGGGTTGGCTGACCGCGCTCAAGGTGTTTGGCGTCATCGTCGCTCTGGTCGTCGTCGGCCGTTTTCTCATGCGGCCGGTGCTCATCATCATCGCCAGGACCGATTTGCGTGAGATATTCACTGCTTTTGCATTGTTGCTCGTCATCGGCATCGGGCTGCTCATGCAGTCGGTTGGCATGTCGATGGCGCTCGGCACTTTTCTTGCCGGCGTCCTGCTGGCCGACTCCGAATACCGCCATGCCCTGGAGAGCGATCTCGAGCCCTTCAAGGGCTTGCTGCTTGGCCTGTTCTTCATCGCGGTCGGCATGTTGGTCAATTTCGGCGTGCTGCTGCGGCAACCCCTTCTTGTCGCCGGATTGCTGGTCGCTTTCCTGGCGATCAAGACCAGCGTGCTGTATGCCCTGGCCAAGACATTCGGCATCGCACGCGCACAGCAATCCCTGTTTGCCTTTGTGCTGTCGCAGGGAGGCGAGTTTGCCTTCGTGGTGTTCGGCGCCGCGGCTGCCGTCAAAGTGCTTTCGCCCACGACAAACTCGCTGCTGCTGGTGACTGTGGCCCTGTCCATGGCGGTCACGCCTATCCTGCTGCTGGTTTACGACAAATTTATCGTGCCGCGTTTTTCGGCAAGGGAGCGGCGCCCCGATGACACCATCGAGATGCAGGACAATCCGGTCATCATTGCGGGATTTGGCCGCTTCGGCCAGATCATAGGCCGCCTGCTCTATGCCAACCGGATCGGCGTGACCGTGCTCGACCACGATCCAGACCAGGTCGACCTGCTGCGCAAGTTCGGTTTCAAGGTTTTTTACGGGGATGCGACCCGCATCGACCTGTTGCATGCGGCCGGCGCCGCCAAGGCCAGGATTTTCGTGGTGGCGGTCGATGATGTCGAAGACAGCATCGAGTTGGTCGATGCCGTCAAGCGCGAATTTCCGCACCTGGAAATCGTTGCCCGTGCGCGGAATGTCACCCACCTGTACGACCTGATGGACCGCGGCGTCAAGGTGATCGAACGCGAAACCTTCGAGTCGGCCCTGTATCTCGGCCGGCAGGCATTGCACGAACTGGGATTCAGCGCCTTCCAGGCGCGCCAGGCGGCGATGAAATTCCGCATGCACAACATCAAGACGCTGCTGGCAGTCTATCCCTATTACAAGGACCAGGAACAGATGATCTCGCTGTCCGCGCAGGCGCGGGAGGAGTTGCGGGAAATGTTTACGCGGGACGCCGAAGCGATGAAAAACGAACAGCGCGGTGGCTGGACTTAGTACCTTCTAGAAAGCCTCGTCGGGACGCAGATAGCGCCACTGCCCGACCGGCAGGTCGCCCAGCGTCACGCGTCCGATGCGGACCCGCTTCAGCCCAAGGACTTTCAAGCCGACTGCTTCGCACATGCGCCTGATCTGGCGTTTCTTTCCCTCGCGCAGCACGAAGCGCAATTGGTCCTCGTTTTGCCAGCTGACCTTGGCCGGCAGCAGCTTCTTGCCGTCTAGCGACAAGCCGTGGTTCAGGCGTTTCAGGTCGGCGTCCGGCAAGCGGCCCGGCTTCAGGTATTGCACCCGCACTAGGTATTCCTTGTCGATCGGACTGTCTTCGCCGATGAGGTGTTTGGCAATGCGGCCATCCTGGGTCAGCACCAAGAGGCCAACCGAGTCGATATCCAGGCGTCCCGCCGGTACCAGACTACGTAACTGCGCGGGATGGAATTGCAGCGGCGCCCGATCTTCCTTCCAGCGGCTCTCGGGCCCGATCAGCGTCACCGCCGGGCGATAGCCATCTTCGGCCTGGCCGCTGACATAGCCGACCGGCTTGTTGAGCAGGATGGTGACGCGGCGCGCCTGTTGTGCGGCGGCCTGGCGCTCGATGCTGATGCGCTGATGGGGCAATACCTTGCTACCCAATTCGGACACCACGATGCCGTCTACGCGCACCCAGCCGCGTGCAATCCATTCGTCGGCTTCGCGGCG
>JAEWBA010000193.1 GCA_023391395.1 Pseudomonadota bacterium | reverse complement strand
GAACAGCACGTCCACCGAGGGCCGATGCCGGTTGACCAGCGGCCCGTCCATGATCTCGACGTGGTAATACGCGCCGTTGCGCTTGACCGTCATGTGCCGCCCGCCGGGCGCGATCAGCGCAAGCCCTGTCATGATGCGGTCACCGTTCTTCGCTTCGCGCACTTCCATCGCGCACAAGCCATCCAGGCGCTGCGCGAATGAAGCGGTGAATTTTTCCGGCATGTGCTGCACGACCACGATGCCCGGCGCCACGCGCGGCAGAGTGGCCAGCACGTGTTCCAGCGCCTGGGTGCCGCCGGTGGAGGTGCCGATGCAAACCACGTGCTCGGTGGTCCGAACCAATGCCGGTGCCGCACCGGTCGCCGGCAGGATCGCATCGGCCGACAGCTTCGGCCCCGGTGGCTTGAGAGCGGCCGCAGCAGCCGATCCGAATTTCCGCATGTTGGCCTGCGCTGCGGCCTTGATCGCATGCACCAGGTCGGAAGCGGTGTCTTCCATCAGGTGGCGGCGCACGCCGATGCCGGGCTTGGTGACGATGCCGACCGCACCGGCGGCCAGCGCATTCATGGAAGTCTCCGTGCCTTTCTGCGTCAGGGAAGAGCAGATCACCACCGGCGTCGGCCGCACGGCCATGATCTTCTTCAGGAAGGTGATGCCGTCCATGCGCGGCATTTCCACGTCCAGCACAATCACGTCGGGCCAGGCGCTCTTCATTCTCTGCATCGCGAAAATGGGATCGGCGGCTGCGCCCATGACCTCGATGCCCGGCTCCTTTTCCAATACCGCGGTCAGCACCTGCCTTACCACGGCCGAGTCGTCGACGATCAATACGCTTATGGGTTTTCGCATTCCGTCCCCGCCTCGCCCGGAATTTCCAGAGCGGCTTTGCGCACCCCATGGTGCCTCACCCACACATGCCCGCTCCAGATGTCGAACATCACATGGCGGTGCCCGGAACCGCCCACATCCTCGGCGGCAATGCGCAAGCCGTGACGCCGTGCGAGGTCGCGCATGGCCGCCACGTTCCGTGCCGGCACATGGGCATTGTCATGCAGGCTGCGCAGCGCCGGAAACATGTTGCCGCCGCCGAACATCTTGAACTCGCACTCATCCTGCTTCAGGCCTGCAGCACGCGCCTCGCGCAACAGGATCGCCACCGCCTCGTCGGCATAACGTCCGTCGCACTCGGCCGGCATACCGGTGCCGCGGGAAGGCAGCAGGTAGTGGCACATGCCGCCCATCTTCAGGCGCCGGTGCCATAGCGTCAGCGACACGCAGGAACCGAGTACAGTACGGATGCGCGTATCGCTGCCGGCGAAATACCATTCGCCGGGCTGCAGAAAAATCTCGATGACATGCGGCGGCTTTCTCATGCGCCGGGCTTGCGGTACACCGAAGGCACCACGGGTTTGAGGCCGTCCACCACGCCGTTGAGACTTTCCGAATGGCCGACGATCAGATAGCCGCCGGGCTTGAGCGCAGCGAAAAGGCGCGCCACCACTTCCCGCTTGGTCGCCAAGTTGAAATAGATCATGACGTTGCGCAGAAAGATCACATCGAATTCGCTCAGCGCAGGCAGGCTCTCATTGAGATTGACCTGGCGAAAGGCAAGCTTGGCACGCAGGCTTTTCTGGACCAGGAAAGTGCCTTCCTGGGAACCGATCCCCTTGAGGCAGAAGCGCGTCAGGTATTCGCGCGGTATATGGCTGCTGCGGGCCATGCTGTAGTGGCCGCTGCGCGCCTTTTCCAGCACCCTGGTGCTGATGTCGGAAGCGACGATTTCCCAGCCGCTGTCGCCGAGGCGGTCGGCCAGCACCATGGCGATGCTGTAGGGCTCTTCGCCCGAGGAGCATGCCGCGCTCCAGGCGCGGAAGACACTGCCTGGCCGGCGCCCGGCCAGGATGCGCTCGCGCAGGAAATCGAAGTGCTTGGGCTCGCGGAAGAAGTAGGTTTCGTTGGTGGTCAGCAGGTCTAGCGCGACCTGCAGCTCGCCCGGCTGCGCGCCGCCGTCGATCAGCTGGAGATATTCGCCATAGGTTTGGACGCCGCAATGCTGCAGGCGCTTGGCCAGCCGGCCGCTGACCAGCGACTTCTTCGCCGGCGACAGGCTGATTCCGGCTATGCGGAACAGCATGTCGCGAAAGTGCGCGAATTCGCGCTCGGTGATCGGGGGCGGATGCATTCAGGTTTCCGCGTAAAAGTTGTGGGCTCTCATGCCGTCCGCCTGGACAAGCCCGCGGATTGCTGAAGCTGCACGGCTTGGCTGATCATCTGTTCGGTCGGAAGGACAAGCGCCTGGGCTCAGGCCGTGGCATCGGCGTCGCCGCCCATCTGTTCCAGCAATGCCAGGTCATCCATAGACAGCACCCGGTTCACGTTCAGGATAATGACGAACCTGCCATCCACCTTGCCCATGCCGTAAATGAAATCGGAACGGATCCTGGCGCCGAAGGCCGGCGGCGGTTCGATCTGGTCCGGTGCGATCTCCAGCACCGCGTTGACCGCATCCACCACCACGCCGATATCCTGGCGCCCGCCGTGGCTTCGACTTCGATGATGACTATGCAGGTGCGCCGGGTCTGCTCCACCGGTTTGCGCCCGAAGCGGGCCGACAGGTCGACCACCGGCACCACGGCCCCGCGCAGATTGATCACGCCACGGATGAACTCCGGCATCATCGGCACCACCGTCACCCCGCCATACTCGATGATTTCCTTGATCGCCAGGATGCCGATGGCGAACACCTCCCCGCCCAGCATGAAGGTCAGGTATTGCTGCTGGTCCTGTCCCTGCTCCGGCTTCGGGCCATGGGCCGCCTGCGGCGACCGGCCCGTTACTGTCATTTCATTCACGCCGTCCTCCTCAAAAGCGCACGAATTCCGGCGACTCGGACGCCGCGGCCGTCAGCTTCGGGGCCGCCGGCCTGCCCGCGGACGTGGGTTGTCCGGGTTGGCGCGGCGCGGCGCGATTGCCCGACGACATGCCGGCACGCTCGTCGGAGGCCACCTTGAAGAAGCCTACCGCCTGCTGCAGTTGCTGCGCCTGGCCGCTCATCTCTTCGGCGGTGGCCGCCAGCTCTTCGGATGCCGAGGCATTCTGCTGGGTGATCTGGCTCAGTTGCGCCATCGCGTTGTTGATCTGGCCGATGCCGGTGGATTGTTCTTCGCTGGCGGCGGCAATCTCCTGCACCAGGTCCGAGGTCTTGTTGATCGAGGGTACGATCTCGTCGAGCAGCTTGCCGGCCTTTTCCGCGAGCTGCACGCTGCCAGTTGCCACTTCGCTGATTTCCTGCGCCGCCACCTGGCTACGCTCGGCCAGCTTGCGCACTTCGGCGGCCACTACCGCAAAGCCCTTGCCA
>JAEWBA010000144.1 GCA_023391395.1 Pseudomonadota bacterium | reverse complement strand
ATGTGGTGCGTACCCTGTACCGTGCCCAACACGCCTCGCTGCAGGAGCAGCAAGCCGTGCCAACGGCCACCCTGGCGCGGATTCTGAATGCCTGCATCTGCGATGCCGAGCAGGCGGTGATCGACGTGCCGGAATACCTGGCGCTGCTGGGCTATCCGGATGGACGCTGCAGCGCGCAGGAATTGTGGACGCATCTAATCGAGCGCATGCTGCACGACGGCGCCGAGCATGCCGACCCTTGGCGCGAACCGCTGCAGACCATCCTGCGCCAGGGACCGCTGGCGCGCCGCATCTTGCATGCGATCGGATCGGATTATGCGCCGGCGCATCTGGCCGAGGTGTATCGCGAGCTGTGCGATTGCCTGCATGGCGGGCGCCTATTCGAGGCCCGGCCCCGGTGAGGCGCGAGCGGCGAGGCGTGGCCGTGGATACCGCACAGCTCATCGAACCGCCTGCAAGCCGGGACGTTTTCCTGGTCACCTGCGAGCACGGCGGCAACCGCGTGCCTTCGCCCTATCGCGACTTCTTCCGCGGCCATGAGGCGCTGCTGCACACGCACCGCGGCTACGATGCCGGTGCCCTGCGCATGGCGCGCGAGATGGCGCAAGCCCTGGACGCGCCGCTCCTGGTATCGGTCGTCAGCCGTCTGCTGGTCGACCTGAACCGCTCGACCGGCCATCCCCGCTTGTTTTCCGAGGCCACACGCAAGGCCGAGCCCGGCCTGCGCGAGGAAATTTTGCAGCGCTACTATCGGCCCTACCGCACCAACGCCGAAACCCGGATCGCGCAAGCCGTCGAGAGCGGTGCGCGCGTCATCCATCTGTCCTGCCACAGCTTCACGCCCGAACTGAATGGCAAGGTGCGCAACACCGACCTCGGCCTGCTCTACGATCCCGCGCGGACCGCCGAAGCCGCCCTGTGCCGGCGCTGGCAGGCAGCGCTGAAGGCTCATGCGCCGGCTCTCAAGACACGTATGAACTATCCCTACTCCGGCACCGCAGACGGCTTCACCGTCTATCTGCGGCGGCGCTTTCCCATGGATAGCTATCTCGGCATCGAGCTGGAAATCAACCAGCGCCACGTCAGAGAGGGCGGCGCGCACTGGCGCGACATGCGGCAAACGGTGATCGAGGCTTTGCGGGAGGCTGTGTCGGCGCAGAAGCTGTTGACTTAGAGAGCCCGCCAAGGTCTTTCGACATGGCGTCGGCAGATTTCCGAATCTGCCCCGGGCGAATCCCTCAGGCGAAGCGCGTAGCGAGAGTCCACTGACGCCCATAAACGCTCATTGGGCAAGGGAAACGTGTCGCTAGTCAGGAGTCGAAAGTTTCATCAGCACGAGGCCACAGATTATCAGTACGGCAGCAAGCACCCGGGTGAAGCTGGCGTGCTCGCCCAGTATCGCTATTCCCACCAAAAATGCGCCAACTGCCCCAATACCTGTCCAAATCGTGTAGGCAGTGCCTAGTGGAAGTGTCCGCATTGAGTATGCTAGCAAGGCGAAGCTGGCTATCATCATGACAATGGTGATGACAGACGGCATAAGCTTGGTAAAGCCATCCGATTGCTTCATCGAGAAAGCCCAAACAATTTCCAGTATTCCCGCAAATATCAATGCAGTCCAAGCCATCGTGATTCTCCTTTAGAGATGTTCGCTTTGGATAAAAAAACATTGTGCCGCCCAGAGCACCGAGTAGCAGAATAGTGATGTACCTGCCATCGAACACAGGCATCGATGGACAACGTATTTCCCGTATGCCTCTTGAAATACTGGTTTGATTTTTCTTTGCCGGTTTGAAGAGGGGCTATTTTTTGAGCTTGATTAGACGCTCAGTCTAAATTTGGAGGAGAGCAGCATGTTTAGGGGGATCTTGATTGAGAAAGACGATACGGGCTACCGCGCCGCCGTCAAGGAACTCGACGAATCGCAGCTTCCCGAGGGGAATGTCAGCATTCGCGTAAGCCACTCGACCTTGAACTACAAGGACGGTCTGGCCCTTACCGGCAAAGGGCCGGTAGTACGCAAATTTCCCATGGTTCCCGGCATCGATCTGGCTGGTGTCGTCGAAGAAAGCACCCATCCTGAATACAAGGTCGGAGACCAGGTATTGCTGAATGGCTGGGGCGTCGGTGAAGTGCATTGGGGAGGACTGGCGCAGAAGGCGCGCATGAACGGCGACTGGCTGGTGCCCTTGCCTTCGACATTCTCGCCCCAGCAAGCGATGGCCATAGGCACCGCGGGCTATACCGCCATGTTGTGCGTGCTGGCGCTGGAAAGGCATGGGGTCAAGCCTGCGGACGGGGAAATTCTCGTGACCGGCGCGGCGGGCGGCGTAGGCAGCGTCGCGGTAGCGGTCCTGGCAAAACTTGGGTACTCAGTCATCGCCGTCACCGGCCGCCCCCATGATGCCGACTACTTGAAGTCCCTTGGAGCCAAGGAAGTGTTGGAGCGATCCCAGTTTTCTTCCCCGGGCAAGCCGCTCGGCAAGGAGCGCTGGGCCGGCGCCGTGGATGTGGCCGGCAGCCACGTCCTCGCCAATGTCTGCGCCACCACGAAGTACAGGGGTGTGGTGGCCGCGTGCGGGCTGGCTGCAGGCATGGATTTTCCGGCCACGGTCGCGCCCTTCATCCTGCGCGGCATCACCTTGGTGGGGATCGATAGCGTGATGTGCCCGCGCAGCGACCGGCTATTGGCCTGGCAGCGCCTTGGCGCCGATCTCGACATCGAGAAGCTGGGAAAAATCAGCCAGGAAGTCGGACTGGACGAGGTGATTCCCCTCGCCAGCCGCATACTGAACGGGGAAGTTCGCGGCCGTGTCGTCGTGGACGTGAATAAATAAGCGATTACAACAGAGCTGTCGAAACACATTGCCTTTCGGAGGAGAGAATCATGACCCAAATGACACAAGCAAACCAAGCCGCAGTGAGCCGTTTCCCGGTCCCCGAATTGAAGGACATTCCTGAAGACATCCGGGAACGCATCCTTGCCGTTCAGGAAAAGTCCGGCTTCATTCCTAACGTTTTCCTGGCGCTTGCGCATCGGCCCGACGAGTTCCGTGCGTTTTTCGCATATCACGATGCATTGATGGAAAAGCCCGGTAATCTGAGCAAGGCAGAGCGGGAAATGATCGTGGTCGCGACCAGCAGTGCGAACCAGTGCCAGTATTGCGTGATCGCGCACGGAGCGATCCTGCGCATTCGCGCCAAGAACCCGCTGATCGCCGATCAGGTTGCAACGAACTATCGCAAGGCCGACATCACGGACCGCCAAAAGGCCATGCTGGATTTCGCCATGAAAGTCTCGCAAGCCGCGCACTTGGTCAATGAGGCCGACTTCGACACGCTGAAGCTGCACGGGTTTAGCGAAGACGACATCTGGGACATCGCCGGCATTTCGGCGTTTTTCGGCATGTCCAATCGCCTGGCAAACGTGAGCAGCATGCGTCCCAACGCGGAGTTCTATTCACTTGGCCGGTAAGGCCATTTGTTCCAGATTGGCGGGACATTCGTGAGCAGGCATTCCAGGATTCTTGTGCCGACAACGTCAGCCATTGTTACGGCTACGGAAAACATAACCCGCACGGACACCGGCTCAAGAGTTGTTGGGATGGTGAGGAGGTAATCGCCAGATTTTCGCCGAGCTGTGAGTATAGCGCCGGCGTACCGAATCACGTCTGCGTTGGATTGATCGCTTCCCCTCACGAAGAAACATTTTTTAGCTCAACGAATAGTAATCGCGGGCAAGGCGTTTCTAGTCGCGCCAAAACCGCTCCAGCACCGGTTTCGTCGTGAAACCGTGGATATAGATCGATAGCACCACAACGGTCAATGTGATCTGGTTCAATTCAGCCGCAAGGCTTTCGGACAGGCCATGCTGTATCGAGTACATCAAATAATATATCGAGCCAATACCCCGGACCCCGAACCAACCGGCCATGCCTCGAAGGCGTGCCGATGTGTCCGTCCCGACTAACGCGATCCAGACGCTGAGAGGACGTGCCACGATAAACAGGAAAGCGCCAACGGCAACTGCGCGCCAGCTCCATGCGCCCAGATGAATCATGCCGCCGAGCAGAAGGACCAGTATCAGTTCTGATAAACGCTCAAGATGCTCCTTGAACACTAAGGCTTCGGCACTGACGGTGAGGGGGGCCCGATGATCCAGGCTTGTAGCAGCTGCCACTGACTTTGATGTATCGGATTCGAATACGCCCTGTGAGTCGCGCGGAGCACCTGCGAGGAGCAATTCCATGTGACGTAACGCGAGGCCGGCAAAGAACACAGCAAGGAATCCCCATGCCTTTAGCCAGAGGCTCAAGCCGTATACGATAGCGATCAGGCCGAGTCCAACGAGGTCGTCCAGCACTTCGTGCTTAGGCTCGGCACTACGTAGCGACCACCCTATCCGAGCAAGCCCTGCGCCACCTGCGATCCCGATCAAGATGGCAGCCAGTGTGGCCCAGATCACTTCCACCAATAGCCATCTTTCACCCACGGCGCCAATTTCGTGTAAGCCCAACAGGCCCAGCCCGAGCATGACAAAAGGAAAAGCGCTTCCGTCGTTCATGCCTGCTTCAGAGGTAAGAAGGAAACGTAACTGGTCGTTGTCGCCAGCTCGGCGAATGTGGACGTCAGTAGCCAGAACAGGATCGGTTGGTGCCAGGATTGCACCAAGCAGAATCCCTGTACCCAAAGGGAGGTTCAGTACGAAGTAGCAGAACCCTGCAACCAGCGCGACCGTGATTATCATCGACAACCAAGCCAAGCGAAATGAGGATACCCATCGCTTCCAAGTGACGGGGACGGGCATTTTGACCCCGGCCGAGAAGAGTGAAATCAGAACCGCAATCTCGGTAACGACTTCCAGTGTGGCCGACTGTTGTAATGGATCGAAATGGAAAATGTGGAGGAAATTAGGGCCGACCAGCAAGCCTACGGTCAAATAGAGGATGGGAGACGTAATGGGCAGGCGGCTTATAGTTGTCGCCGCAAGGCCGCGCGTTAGCAGCAAACATCCGATAAGGATAAACCACTGAGCATTGCTCATATAGAACTATGGTGTCGGCCGCATGGCGGCTATCGGGATTTGACTTGGCCCCCACGGAATCGGCTCCTCCCTGCTTCAACAATTCATTGATATTTTCCTGGCCCGTAGTGAGGTTCCGGTATATTGAGCCTTGATTGTCAGCGCCGGCATCGGTGTGGGCGCGAGTCTCACCTAAAGAGCCGTCGCCGAGGGAGTGGAAACGCAGGAGCAGCTACTATTCCTGAATATGCACCGCTGCAATGAAGCACAGGAATTCCTCTTCAGTACTTCCGTACCAGCGGCAGAATTTGGAAGATATGTGAGAGCAAGTACTGCCGCGCCGACTCGCTTGCAGTAACGGTCAGAGTCGCATGATTAGCCTTACAGGGAGCGCAAGGTCTCTGCCTATTCCCTGCTCGATTTCTTCATGATGGCATCGACATCCGACTTGGCATGATATTGACTGTCTCCCTCGCGGTAAAGCTTGCCGCCGATTCTGACCAGGGTCTCGAATGTTTCCTTTGGGAGCCGCCCGCGGGAATCGGCAAGCAAGAGAGCCAGCTCCTGGATAACATTGTTGAGCATTGATCCTTGTGCTTCGAGTGGAATCGTCCTGGCATGTTGCCTGAACAGTTCAATGATATGTTCCGAGGTCATCGCGTCTCCAGTTGCTAGCGTTCAGTGTAATCCCAATTGCGCGAAGAATGAGGACAGAGAGGAATCGAAGGCCGGAGCGGAATGCATACCGGCAGGCACTTCAGTAATCATTCATAGATGCGAGCGGAAACTAGTATCGCGCTTTGCCTGTCCCCGGGTCTATTGGCGAACATGATGTCCCAGGATCCGGGACTCCGGGCAGATTGCATGGATGGCGGCTCCGGAAAGAAGCCGAGGCTCCCGGTCTAGGCTTTGGCTTACTTTTGTGCATTGAGTGGAAAGCCGCTTCGGCGGGTTTCCTTATCGCCGCGGCCCTGAAGTGAAAAACGGCAAATCAAGGTTTAGCTTGATTCTCTTAAGTGAAGCGGCATGTCAGCGGGAAGCCACTTGCCGATTCTTCAGAACTTATCAATACTTTCGGCTTGCACAAGGCTTAGCGTACATTCAGGGACAAGCGCTCGCCGCACGTGACCGTGTCCAATGCAGAAAGATGGATTTTCCTCGCAGCGGCCGGCCTTTCACCTTCCAACCCGTTCGGAGATCAAACCATGAACCTGCAAACTCTCCTCGGCATCGAACTGCCCATCATCCAGGCGCCCATGGCCGGCGTGCAGGGCAGCGCGCTGGCGATCGCGGTATCGAATGCCGGCGGGCTGGGTTCGCTGCCCTGCGCCATGCTGACGACCGATGGCATGCGCAAGGAATTGGCAGCGATCCGCTCGCAGACGGACAAACCGTTCAACGTCAATTTCTTTTGCCACACGCCGCCGGTCCCGGATGACAGCCGCGAAGCGAAGTGGCGCGCCGCCCTCCTGCCTTACTTCAAGGAATTCGGCATCGATCCGGAAGGCATTCCGGCCGGCCCGGGACGCGCCCCCTTTACCGCCGAAGCCGCCGAGGCGCTGAGCGAATTCCGGCCGCCGGTGGTGAGCTTCCACTTCGGTCTGCCTGCGCCCGAACTGCTGGATCGCGTGCGCCGCTGGGGCGCGAAGATCCTGGCCTCCGCCACCACTGTCG
>JAEWBA010000119.1 GCA_023391395.1 Pseudomonadota bacterium | reverse complement strand
CATCGAGGGCATGACGGTCGGCGGCACCGCCTGAGCCAGAAATGGCTTGCTAAATTCGGTGATTTCCTGCACTATTAGGACGAAACGGCTCCAAATCCCGTAGAAAACCCATGACTTTCGTGCGCTTTTACTTTTATTTTTACTTTAGCTATTCCAACCCTCAGGCGGTGGAAAAGCGGTAAGCGCACAAGTAAAAGCCGAACCGAATTTCTTGAAAGAACCGCCAGCGTTGGCGGTTTTTTTGTTTACAGATCATTGAAGATTTTTGACTGGAGAAAAACATGCCGCGCACAGATGACTTACGCATACGAGAAATGAAGGAATTGACACCGCCGTCGCATCTGATCCGCGAATTTTCCTGCACGGAAAAGGCTTCATCCACGGTTGCGGGCGCGCGCAATGCGCTGCATCGCATCCTGCACGGCCAGGACGACAAGCTGCTGGTCGTGATCGGCCCCTGCTCGATCCACGACACCAAGGCGGCGATGGAATATGCCCAGCGCCTGGTCAAGGAGCGGGCACGCTTTGCCAACGAGCTGGAAATCGTGATGCGAGTCTATTTCGAGAAGCCGCGCACCACGGTCGGCTGGAAGGGCTTGATCAACGATCCCTACATGGACAACAGCTTCCGCATCAACGACGGCTTGCGCATGGCGCGCGAGCTGCTGCTGAACATCAACGAGCTGGGTCTGCCGGCCGGCACCGAATTCCTCGATGTGATCAGCCCGCAGTACGTGGCCGACCTGATCAGCTGGGGCGCCATCGGCGCGCGCACGACCGAATCGCAAGTGCACCGCGAACTGGCGTCGGGCCTGTCCTGCCCGGTCGGATTCAAGAACGGCACGGACGGCAATATCAAGATCGCGGCCGATGCGATCAAGGCGGCTTCCCAGCCGCACCACTTCCTGTCGGTGACCAAGGGCGGACATTCGGCGATCGTTTCCACGAACGGCAACGAGGATTGCCACATCATCCTGCGCGGCGGCAAGGCGCCCAACTACGATGCGGCGAGCGTCGAAGCGGCTTGCCAAGGCCTCGCCGCCAACGGTCTCGCTTCGCGTCTGATGATCGATGCTTCGCATGCCAATAGCTCCAAGAAACCGGAGAATCAGGTGCCGGTCTGCGCCGACATCGGCAAGCAGGTGGCGGGCGGCGATACGCGCATTGTCGGCGTAATGGTGGAATCCCATCTGGTCGGTGGACGCCAGGATCTGGTGGAGGGCAAGGAACTGACCTACGGTCAGTCGATCACCGACGGCTGCATCGACTGGGAGACCAGCGTGAAGGTACTGGAAGGATTGGCCGAGGCAGTGAAGCAGCGGCGCCTGGCGAATCAGGACGCCTGAGCGCAGGGTGCCGCCCGCCGGCGGAACTCAGAAGCGCTTGGTCAGGACCATTTGTTCGCCATCGCGCTGCATGGCGGTGCGGTTGAGGAAGGACATGCCGAGCAAGATGATGGGCAAGCCCTGTTCCTGCACCACCGCCTCCACCTGGTTCAACTCGATGTCGCCGACCCGGACCGTATTCAGCATCACCTGGTAGGCCGGCACCACGCCGTTGGCGGTATTCAGGTAGCCGATCCGGCCCTGCTTGTAATCGATTCCCAGGCGCTTCGCATCCGAAGCCGGCAGGGCCACCATGGTGGCCCCGGTATCGAGCAGCATGCGCACGCTGCCGCCGTTGATCTGGCCATCCACCATGAAGTGTCCGCGGCCATCGGCCTTCAGTATCGTGCTGGCGTTGCTCTTGGAAGCGCTGCGCACATGGCCGCCGATGGCGATCATCTGCCGTTTGCCATTGTTGTCGAAGGTGGCGCCGGAGCTATCCACCGCGACCAGCTTCATTCCACCCGGGATGCTGCTGCCTACCGAATAAGTCTTCGGCGCGCCGCCATCGATCACCAGCACCGCCTTGCCCGGAAAGGCTCCCACCACACTGACATCCGCGGCCTGGAGCTGAGTGCAGGCCAGCAGGGTGCACGCGCCAAGCATTAAACGCATGACAGCCCCCGCGAGAACTGGGGGCCTGGGTCGGGCACGAAACTCTGGTGCAGATTCCACAGCAGATGGATGTCGTCCCAGACTTCCTCGGGGAAGCCGTGGCGTTTGCCGCGCTCGTCCATCGTGAGCTTGTAGAAGTAGCTATTCAGTTCGGGAAAGCCCCACATCGCCTGGATCGCCATCAGCACGCGCGGAAAATCCCGCTCGAGCGTGGTTTGACATTGTTCCGGCGCCAGCCGGCGATCCGCAGGTGCATTGCCCGCGGCGCATTGCGGATTCGACATGGCACCCTCCCAGATGCGTTAGTCGCGGAAATTATTGAACTCCAGTGGCAACTCCGTCACTTCCTTGCGCAACAGCGCAATCGCGGCTTGCAGGTCATCGCGCTTGGCTCCGGAGACGCGTACCGCGTCGCCCTGGATCGAGGCCTGCACCTTCATCTTGCTGTCCTTGATGATTCTTACCATCTTCTTGGCGGCATCCGATTCGATGCCGTTCTTGATCTTGATGACCTGCTTGACCTTGTCGCCGCCGATTTTCTCGATTTTTCCGAGATCCATGAAGCGGACATCGACGTTGCGCTTGGTCATTTTCGCGGTCAGCACGTCGCGCACCTGATTCAACTGGAACTCGCTGTCCGCATACGCGGTCAACTCGCGTTCCTTCTGCTCGATGCGGGCATCGCTGCCCTTGAAATCGAAACGCGTCGAGATTTCCTTGTTGGCTTGATCGACCGCATTGCGCACTTCGACGGTATTGGCTTCGGAAACGACATCAAACGAGGGCATGGCTACATCCTTTCTTGCTGCAAGCGTCCAGCTGCGACGCTTGCTATTTCATCAACGGGGCATTCTAGCCGACAAAAAACCGGGTGGCTAGTGGCGCAAAGAAGGGGGCGCGCACAGGCTTGCGCCTATAATCTCAGCGCTATGACAGAGCTGCTTCCACTCCAATTCGACGTTTCCCTGCGCCCCTTCAATACCTTCGGAATCGAGGCTAGGGCGCACGCCTACCTGCCGGTGGAATCGGCCGACACTCTCGCTGCGGTAAGGAACGCGGCCGAACTGGTTGCCTTGCCGCGTCTGATTCTGGGCGGGGGCAGTAACCTGTTGCTGACCGGCGACTTTTCGGGACTGGTGTTGCACTTGTGCGCCAAGGGCATGGAAATTGTCGGCGAAGACGAGCAAGTCAGCTATGTGCGTGCCGCCGCCGGCGAGTCCTGGCATCAATTCGTGCAATGGACCCTGGCACAGGGCTTGGGCGGGCTGGAAAACCTTTCCCTGATTCCGGGGACCGTGGGCGCTGCCCCGATCCAGAACATCGGTGCCTATGGGGTCGAGCTGCAAGAATGCTTTCATAGCCTTACGGCATTCGATTTCGATAGCGGCGAAACCCTGGTACTGAACAAGGCGGACTGCCGCTTTGCCTACCGTGACAGCGTGTTCAAGCACGAGTTGCGGGGACGCGCCGTGGTGCTGGATGTCTGCTTCGCCTTGCCCAAAAGCTGGCGGCCAAACACCCGGTATGCCGATGTCGCGCAGGAATTGCAGGCACGTGGAATCCACCATCCCACGCCGGCCCAGGTCAGCGAGGCAGTCATTGCCATCCGCACGCGCAAGTTGCCGGATCCGGCGAAGATCGGCAATGCCGGCAGCTTCTTCAAGAATCCGGTGGTGCCGGCCCGGCAGCGCGACGCCTTGCTGGAACGCTACCCGCAACTGGTCAGCTATCCTCAGCCGGAAGGCAGCTACAAGCTGGCCGCGGGCTGGCTGATCGATCAGTGCGGCTGGAAAGGAAAGAGTCTCGGCGCGGCGGGCGTGTACGAGAAGCAGGCGCTGGTGCTGGTGAATCGCGGAGGCGCAAGCGGGAAGGAGATTGCCGACTTGGCGGCGGCGATCCAGGCCGATGTCATGGAAAGATTCGGCGTGCGGCTGGAGCCCGAACCGGTCTTCATATGAAAAAAGGCGATCCGCGGATCGCCTTTTTTGATTGCTCCCGGCC
>JAEWBA010000088.1 GCA_023391395.1 Pseudomonadota bacterium | reverse complement strand
CACATGCGCCGCTTCCAGCAGTGCGGCGCCACGCTCCATGCCTTCTCTGCGCGCCTGGTTGGCGAAGTCGACCAGCAGGATGGCGTTCTTGGTCACCAGGCCCATAAGCATGATGAAACCGATAATGGAAAACATGTTCAGGGTCGAGCGGAACAGCATCAGGGCCAGGAACACGCCGATCAGGGTCAGCGGCAGCGATGACATGATGGCAAGCGGCTGCAGGAAGCTGGCGAATTGCGAGGCCAGGATCATGTAGATGAAGATCACCGCCAGCACCAGCGCCGACAGCGCGTAGCCGAAGGATTCCTGCATGTTCTTGGTCGAGCCGCCCATTTGATAGCGGTAGCCCGGCTGCCAATGCATGCTGTCCAGTGCCTTCCTGACATCGGCGCTCACTTCGCCGGCCGAGCGCCCGACTACGTTGGCCGACAGTTCGACTTCGCGATTGAGGTCGCGCCGGTTGATCTGATTTGCGCCGGTGGATGGCGTAATGCTCGCTACCTGACGCAGCGCCACCATCTTCGGCGTGCCGTCCGGATTGGTCTGCGAACTGGTCAGCATCAGGCGCGACAGGTCGTCCGCGCGGCTGCGGTCGGACGGCGCCAGGCGCACGGTGACATCGTAGTTTTCCTCGTCCGGTGCGCGCCATGAACTCGCCGCCTCCCCGGCCAACAGCGGCCGCAGGGCGCCGCCGATCTGGGCCACGCCCACGCCGAGGTCGGCGCCGATATCGCGCTTGGGTTCGACGGCAATGGTCGGTTTTTCCGCCTTCAGGCTGGAATCGAGGTCGACCACGCCGGGAACCGCACGAATCTTCGCCATGGCTTCTTCGGTGAGGTCAGCCAGCACATCCAGGTCCGAGCCCTGCAGGCTCAGGCGCAATTGCTTGTTGTCGCCGCCCACGCCATCCAGCGAACCGATGTGTGTGACTGTAATGCCGGCCACCTGCTGCAAGCGTTCGCGCAGCGGCTTCGCCATCTGGCTGGTGCTGCGCTCACGCTGGTCGCGCGGGATCAGGCGGATAAAGGTGGTGACGTAATTCTTGCCCTGAGCCGAGCCGGTATTGATGGTGGTATAGGTATCCTGCACCTCCGGAAATTCGCGCAGCACCGCTTCCACCTGGCGCGCCTTGGTTTCCGTGAATTCCAAGGAGGAGCCGACCGGGGTGTAGAAGGTGACGCCGGTTTCCGAGTAATCCGCTTGCGGCACGAATTCTGAACCGATCAGGCCGGTGGCGGGAATCGCCAGGCCGGCGAAGAAAGTGGCGGCGGCAATCACCAGCGTCGCCAGACGGTGCTTGAGCGACCAGGCCAGCAGCACCTGATAAGTGCGCGACATCCATTGCACCATGCGCTCGAACTGTTCCAGCACGCGGCCGATGGTGCGGTCGTAGAGATTCCTGCGCTTGCTCTTCTCGCCGTGGATGGCCGGATCGTGCCAGACCGAGGACAGCATGGGGTCGAGCGTGAAGGACACGAACATCGAGATCAGCACGGCAGCGGCGACCGTGATGCCGAACTGGTGGAAGAAGCGCCCGATGATGCCGCCCATGAAGCCGACCGGCAGGAACACGGCGACGATGGAGAAGGTGGTAGCCAGCACCGCGAGGCCGATTTCCGCCGTGCCTTCCAGCGAAGCGGTCTTGTGATCCTTGAACTTGCCGTTCACCTTCATGCCGGCGTGGCGCACAATGTTTTCGCGCACCACGATGGCGTCATCGATCAAGAGGCCCACGCACAGCGACAAGGCCATCAGCGTGATCATGTTGATGGTGAAGCCGAACATGTACATGAACAGGAAGGTCCCGATCAGCGCCACCGGCAGAGTTAGGCCGGTGATGACGGTGGAGCGCCAGGAATTCAGGAACAGGAAGACGATCAGGATGGTCAGCACGGCGCCTTCCAGCATGGTCTGGCGCACGTTCTTGACGCCGACGCGGATCTGGCGCGAGCTGTCCTGGATCACCTCGACCTTGACGCCGGGGTAGAGTGCCTGCAGGCGCGGACCCAGTTCCGTCAGGGCTTCGCGCAAGCCGTCGGCGACATCGATGGTGTTCTGGCCCTGGGCCTTGAGAACGGCCAGCGCTAGCGTGCGCTGGCCGTTGTACAGCGCCAGGCTTTCCTGCTCCTGCTGGCCGTCGACCACGGTGGCGACCTGCGCCAGCGTCACCGGTTGGCTGCCGCGACGAGCCACGACGATGCGCCCGAAATCCTGCGGATTCTTGATCTTGCCCTGGATCTGCACGACTTTCTCGTCGGCCAGCGAGCGGATTGCGCCGGTCGGCAATTCCTGATTTTCGTTGCGGATGGCATTGATGACTTGGTCGATGCCGATGCCCAGCGCCTCCATGTCGCCCGGCCGCACGTAAATCTGCACCTCGCGCTTGACTCCGCCCACCAGCGTCACCGAGCCGACGCCGCGCACGTTTTCCAGGCGCTTCTTCACTACCTGGTCGGCGATGGTGGTCAACTCGCGCAGGTCGCGCTGCGGCGCGCCGGGTGCATTGGTCACGGAGATGGCAAAGATCGGGCGGTCGGCCGGGTCGTAGCGCATCACGCGCGGTTCCTTCACTTCCTTGCGGAAGATCGGCTTGATAAGCGCCACCTTCTCGCGCACGTCCTGCGCCGCCTGCGCGGGGTCCACGTTCAGGTCGAATTCGATGATGACCACCGAGCTGCCTTCGTAGGAGCGCGAATACAGGTTCTTGATGCCGCTGACCGTATTGACTGCTTCCTCCACCTTGCGCGTGATGTCGGATTCCACCGTCTCCGGCGAGGCGCCCGGATAATCGGTCTGCACCACCACCACCGGGAAGGTCACGTCGGGAAACTGGTCCACCGGCAGGCGCTGGTAGGAGAACAGGCCAAGCACCACGAAGGCGGCCATCATCATGGTCGCCAGGACCGGGTTGCCGATACTGATGCGGGTGAACCACATGGGATCAGTCTTTCAAGGGAAACCGCGTTGTTATTGTTGTGACTGCGGAGCGCCGGTGGCGATCGCCGGATTCGCGGTCTGCGCGAATTTCACGATGGCGCCGGTGCGCAGCTTGCCGAGATTGGTTTTCACGATCTGTGCGCCGACGGCGAGGCCGTCGAGAATTTCCACCGCCGCGCCGCTGCCGTCATCGCCCATCAAGCCAAGAGCGACCGGCTTTTGCACCAGCTTGCCTTCCTCGATGGCATAGACATAGGAGCGCCCGCCCTCGTTTTGCAACGCTGTCTGCGGCACGCTCAAGACACCGGACTTGCCGGCGATGGTCAGGCGCGCTTCGCCGAACATGCCGGCGCGCAGCAGGCCTTGCGGATTGTCGATCTGGATATAGGCCATGATGGAGCGCGAGCCGGCCTGGGTCGCGGGATTGATGCGCGCCACCTTGCCGGTCACCGGCGCCCGCAAGCCATCGACCCTGACCTGCACTTCCTGGCCGGGCGAAATATGCATGATGTCGGCCGCCGGCACCGCCGCTTCCATTTCCATCTGGCGCAGATCGACCACATCGAGCAGGCGGTTGTCGGGGGAGACCTTTTCGCCCGGTTGCACGCTGCGCGCGCTCACCAGGCCGGAAATCGGCGCCCGGATCACGGTATCGGCCAGTGCCTTTTGCGCAACGTCCAGCGCGCCCTGTGCCGATTCGGCATTGGCGCGCGCGATCTCGTACTGGCTGGCGGCGGTGTCGAAGGCGTTCTTCGAGATGAAGCCCTTGTCGAGCAGGGCCTTGTTGTTGTCGCGCGTCTTGACGGCGATATCCATCTGCCCGCGCGCGGCCTGCAGGGCGCCCCGCGCTTGCTCCAGCCGCGCCTGGTAATCGCTCGGGTCCATGCGCACCAGGATCTGTCCGGCGCGTACCGCTTCGCCCTCGCGTACCAGCACCTCGCGCACCTCCCCGGCGACGCGCGCCTTGACGCTTGCCTGGCTGAGGGGACGCAGCGAGCCGGACAGCGGCAGCAATTGGCGCAGCTCTCCCGGCTTGACCAGCATGACATCGCTCGCCAGGAATTCCAGCACCGGCGGGGCGTTGGTCACGGCAGCCGGCGCGGCCGGCTTGGCCCCGCGTGCCTTCAGCACCAGGGCGCCGGCCAGGACCAGCAGGGCGATGGCCAGGATCAGCCAGAAAGAGCGGCGTTTCAACATGGGACTCCCATCATTGGGCGGCTATTGTGCCCGGCTTGAGCACGCCATTCAGGAAAAGGTCGATGAAGCTGTTCAGATAATTTTCTGCTGCGATCGGCTCGGGCCGGCAGTGGCTGAAAGAGTGCTTCCACACCAGCAGCATCATAAGGGCCGCGGACACGACATTGACGATTTGTTCGGTCTCTACCTCGCGGAACTCCCCGCGCGCTACGCCGCGTGCCAGCAGGGCGGTGATGACGGCATTGCCTCGCATGATCACTTCATCGTGATAAAACTGTGCCACTTCGGGGAAGTTGCTGGCTTCGGCCAGCATCAGCTTGGTGATGCCGGAGAGCTTGGTACTGCCGATGCGCTCCCACCAGGCAAGCACGATCTCGCGGAACAAATCGGCGGTATGGCCTTCATATCCATCGATCATGTCCTGCCCTTCGCCCAGCACCGAAACCATGTTCTCGCGGATCACCGCCTTGAACAGGTCTTCCTTGTTGGCGAAATACAGATAAAGCGTGCCCTTGGAAACGCCGGCGCGCGCCGCTACATCGTCTAGTCGGGTGGCAGCATAGCCACGCTCAACGAACAGGTCGAGAGCGGCATCCAGCAATTCCTGCGGGCGGGCATCCTTGCGCCTTTCCCAGCGCGGCTTGGATTCCATGGACATGATTGTTCCAGTAACTTACTAACGAGTCAGTAATATAAGGGGCAAAGGGACGAGCGTCAAGGATGCTGACAAGTGCTCACTGCGCACGCGGCTGCGACAACTGGCGATACAAGCCGATACCTAAGGCCGGAGGGATTGCCGGTAGAATCGACTCGTCCCCAATTTTCCTTTCTTATGAACCAGTTAATGAATCGGGCAGGAAAGCGCTGGCTGTGGCCGGCGGTGATCATTCTTCTAGTGGCGGCAGGCGTCGGCGGCTATGCCTGGCTGCGGAATGGCGCGACGCCGGACTACAAGACGGTGCGTGTAGAAAAAGGCGGCATTACGGCCAGCGTCGCCGCTTCCGGCACGCTCAGCCCGGTAGTCTCGGTGCAAGTCGGCTCGCAGGTTTCCGGGCAGTTGAAGGAAGTGCTGGTGGACTTCAACAGCGAGGTCAAGCAGGGCGACTTGATCGCCCTCATCGATCCCCAGACCTTCGAGCACAAGGTGCATCAGGCCCAGGCCGACGTGGATGCGGCGCGTGCGCAAATACTGACCCAGCAGGCCAATATCGCGGCACAGCGTGCCGAGGTGGCAAGGGCCGAGGTCAATGCTGCCGATGCGCTGCGCGACCTCGAGCTCAAGCGGCAACTGGTGGAGAAGGGCTTCATTTCCACTGCCGAGCGCGACAAGGCACAAGCCACGTACAACGCGCTCGCCGAGCAGGTGAAGACCGCCAAGGCCCAGGCGGGGGTGGCCGCCGCTGGCCTGCGCAATGCCGAAGCCGTGGTCAAGCAGCGCGAAGCGGCGCTGGCGCAGGCACGCATCGACCTCGGTCGCACCGAGATCCGGGCGCCGGTCAACGGCGTGGTGATCAAGCGCAGCGTCGAGCGCGGCCAGACCGTCGCCGCCAGCCTGCAGGCGCCGGAGCTGTTCATCATCGCCGAGAACCTGACCGACATGCAGGTCGATGCCGCCATCGACGAGTCGGAGATCGGTCGCATCAAGGAAGGCCAGAAGGCCAGCTTCACGGTGGATGCCTTCCCCGGCCGCCAGTTCGAGGGCAAGGTCAAGCAGATCCGCAAGGCGGCGCAGAATGTTTCCAATGTCATCACCTACACCGTGGTCATCAGCGCCGCCAATCCGAACAAGGAGCTCTTGCCCGGCATGACCGCCAATGTGCGCGTCGTCACGGCTAGTCGGGACGACGTGCTGAAGGTGGCCAATGCGGCCCTGCGTTTCCGGCCGCCCGGAGAGGGCAATGCCCGCGGCGACAGCCAGGGGCAAGCCGCGGCTGCACCGGCGGGGGGCGCCAATGGCGGCGGCCAGATGGCTGCCATGCGCGCGCGCCTGGAAAAAGAGCTGCAATTGAGCGATGAGCAGAAAACCAAGCTGCAGGCGATCTTTGCTGGTATGCGCGACAAGTTCATGGCGGCGCGCGAAGCTCCTGAACCGGAACGCCAGAAAATCATGGAACGCAACCGCAGCGAGATGCGCGCGCAGATCAGCGCCATGCTGACGCCGGAACAGCAAACGAAGTACGAGGAAATCCAGGCCGAAAGCGGCGAACGCCGCGCCATGGGTGCCAGCACCCGGGCCGGGCGCCTCTACACGCTGGACGGCAACCGCGAGCCGCGCCTGCTGAACGTGCGCCTGGGACTTACCGATGGCAGCCACACCGAAGTGATCTCGACCGAGGTGGAAGAGGGCATGGAAATCATCGTCAGCGCCGGACCAACGGGCTCGTCTTCCGCCGGCCGTCCGCAGGCATCGCGCGGACCACGGATGTTCTGACGCATGGCATTGATCGAAACCCACGGCCTGACCAAGGAATACGCCATGGGCAGCAACCTGGTGCGGGCCCTGCGCGGAGTCTCCATCGACATCGAGGAAGGGGAATTCGTAGCCATCATGGGCGCCTCCGGTTCCGGCAAGTCGACCTTCATGAACCTGCTGGGCTGCCTCGATTCCCCCACTTCCGGCGACTATACGCTGGCCGGTGAGAAGGTGTCCGCCTTGTCCAGCGATGCGCTGGCCGCGATCCGCAACCGGCGCATCGGCTTCGTGTTTCAGCAGTTCAATCTGCTGCCGCGCACCACCGCCCTGGACAATGTCGAGCTGCCGCTGTTGTACGCCAATGTGCCGGCTCCCGAGCGCCGCGCGCGCGCCGAACAGCGCCTGGCTGAAGTCGGTCTGGGTTCGCGCATGGACCATCATCCGGCGCAACTCTCCGGCGGCCAACAGCAGCGCGTGGCGATCGCCCGCGCCCTGGTCAACAATCCTTCGCTGATCCTGGCCGATGAGCCGACCGGCGCGCTCGATTCGCGCACCAGCGTCGAGATCATGGCACTGCTGCAAAAGCTCAATCGCCAGGGCATGACCATCGTCATCGTCACCCATGAACACGATGTCGCCGACTTCGCTTCGCGCATGATCACTTTCCGCGATGGCCAAGTGGTGAGCGACGCGCCCAATACGCCGCGCGATGCGCAGGCGGCGCTGGCGCAACTGGATCGTGCCGCGACGGCCGAGGAGGAAGCATGAGCTTCCTGGCAACCCTGCGCGTGGCGCTGAATGCGCTGCGGGTCAACAAGCTGCGCTCCATGCTGACCATGCTCGGCATCATCATCGGCGTGGGCGCGGTCATCACCATGATCGCAGTCGGTGCCGGCGCCCAAGCGCGCGTCGAAGAGCAGATCAAGAGCCTGGGATCGAACCTGATGATGCTGATTCCGGGCTCCACCACCACCTCCGGCGTGCGCCTGGGCGCGGGTGCCAACCAGAACCTGACCGAAGACGACGCTGTTGCCATCGCCCGTGAAATCCCGGAAGTGCAGGTGGCTGCGCCGTCCATGCGCAGCAGCGGTCAGGTGGTCGCCGGCGGCAACAACTGGGCCACGCAGATCTACGGTGTCACGCCGGACTACTTCGAAGCGCGTGACTGGCCGCTGATGGAAGGCCGCATGTTCGAGCAGGCCGAACTGGCTGGTTCCGCCAAGGTAGCGCTAGTCGGACAAACCGTGGCGCGCCAGTTGTTCGGCGACATGGACCCGATCGATCAGCCGATCCGCATCCGCAACGTGCCTTTCACCATCATCGGCGTGCTCGACCGCAAGGGTCAGAGCATGATGGGGCAGGATCAGGACGACGTCATCATGGTGCCTCTGTCTACCGCGCGCAACCGGCTGTTCGGCAATACCCAGGGCAAGCTGCGGCGTGTCGGCACCATCCAGGTCAAGGTGTGGGAAGGCGCGAGCATGAAGGATGCGGAAGACAAGATCCGCGACCTGATGCGCCAGCGGCAGCGCACCCAGTCCGGCCAGGACGATGCCTTCACCCTGCGCAACCTGACCGAAATCCTAGCGGCGCAGGAGGAATCCTCGCGCATCATGACCCTCTTGCTGGCGGCGGTCGCTTCTGTGTCGTTGCTGGTGGGCGGCATCGGCATCATGAACATCATGCTGGTTTCCGTCACCGAGCGCACCCGCGAGATCGGTTTGCGCATGGCGGTCGGCGCACGCGGGCGGGATATCCTCAACCAGTTCCTAGTCGAAGCCATGACGCTTTCCCTGATTGGCGGCTTCGTCGGCATCGTGCTGGGCGTGGCCGGTTCCTTTCTGATCGGCCATTTCGCGGGCTGGGCCACGCGCCTGACGCCGCAATCCATCGTGCTGGCGGTCGGCTTCGCGGCGGCGATCGGGATCTTCTTTGGCTACTATCCGGCACGCAAGGCATCAAGCCTGCTGCCGATCCAGGCCTTGCGCTATGAGTGAGACGGTATGCCGCGTCGGCTGCGGTGCCTGCTGCATCGCGCCCTCGATTTCCTCGCCGATTCCCGGCATGCCGCATGGGAAACCGGCTGGCGTGCGCTGCGCCCAGCTCGACCAGGACAACCGCTGCCGCATTTTCGGCAAGCCTGAGCGGCCGGCGGTATGCGCCAGCCTGCGCCCATCGATGGAGATGTGCGGTAGCACGCGCGAACATGCGCTGACTTATCTGGCGCGACTGGATGTGCTGACCAGCGCCTGAAGGAGCGAATATGCCTATCCGCCTACGGAGCCTGTTGTCGCTTGCGGTCTTCTTACTGCTTTCCGCCTGTGCGACCCTGCTCGGGCCGCGCCAGATGGAGATACCGCTGGCGCAGTTGCAGCAGGCGATTTCGACACGCTTCCCGTTCAACAACCGCTTCCTGGAATTGCTCGACATTCGCGTCAGCAATCCGCAAGTCGCGCTACAGCCGGAAGCCAATCGCATCCTGACCAGCATGGATGCCGCGATCGCGCCGCCTTTCCTGCACCGCGTCTGGCAGGGCAAGATGGCGATTTCCGGCAACCTGAAATTCGATCCGACGCGCAATGCACTGCTGCTGGGCGATCCGCGCGTCGAGCGTTTTACCCTCGATGGCTTCGACTCGCCTTATGCCAACAAGATCTTGCAGGCGGCCGGCTTGCTGGCCGAACAGCTCCTGCAGGATGCCGTCCTGTACACTTTTTCGCCGGACGAGTTGCGCTATGGCGGCACCCGGTTCATCTTGTCGAAAATCACGACCAGAGCCGACGGTCTCGTGGTAACCTTCGAGCCGGTACGGTAATCCGTCTGCATCGCCCCGACCCGCGCGGCACCCTCCTCGCGGGTTTTTCTTGTTTATGAACCGACATCAGCGCGCATGGATTTAACACTCGCGATCAAAGCCCTCATCATGGGCATAGTGGAAGGTCTCACCGAGTTTCTGCCCATCTCCTCCACGGGGCACCTGATCCTGGCCAGCAGCCTGCTCGATTTCGGGGGCGACATCAGCAGCGATAAGGCCAAGGTATTCGAAATCGCGATCCAGGCTGGCGCCATGCTGGCGGTGTGCTGGGAATACCGCGTCAAGATCGCGCAAGTGCTGGCGGGCCTGTTCAGCGATCCCAAGGCGCAAAAATTCGCGCTGAACGTGGCGATCGCCTTCCTGCCGGCGGCGACGCTAGGATTTCTGTTCAACCAGAACATCAAGGCAGTGCTGTTTTCGCCGGTGCCGGTAGCCACCGCCTTCATCCTCGGCGGTCTGGTGATCCTGTGGGTCGAACGGCAAAAACGCCATCCGGGGCAGCATCGCGTCGAATCGGTGGACGACATGACGCCCATGGATGCGCTGAAGATAGGCGTGGCCCAGGCCTTCGCGTTGGTGCCGGGCACCAGCCGCTCGGGCGCGACCATCATCGGCGGCATGCTGTTCGGCCTGTCGCGCAAGGCGGCCACCGAATTCTCCTTCTTCCTGGCGATCCCGACCCTGTTCGGCGCTTCGCTGTACTCTCTATACAAGGCGCGCGACATTTCTGTCGGCGGACGACATTCCGCTGTTTGGAATCGGCACCATATCCGCCTTCATCTCGGCCTTCCTGTGCGTGCGCTGGCTGCTGCGCTACATCAGCACCCATGACTTCACCGTCTTCGCCTGGTATCGCATCGCCTTCGGCATCGTTGTCATTGCAACCTGGCAGGTCGGCTTGGTGGAGTGGGCGCACTAGGAGATTGACGTGAACGCCGCCAGCGACCCGGCGCTGCATCTTCTTCAAACCGTCTTCGGTTATCCCGCGTTTCGGGGCCAGCAGGCCGACATCATCCATCATGTCGCGCGCGGCGGTGATGCCCTGGTGCTGATGCCGACCGGCGGTGGCAAGTCGCTGTGCTACCAGCTTCCAGCCATGCTGCGCGAAGGCGTGGGCGTGGTGGTGTCGCCCTTGATCGCGCTGATGCAGGACCAGGTCGACGCACTGGCCGAGGTCGGTGTGCGCGCCGCCTTCCTGAACTCCACCCAAAGCTTCGACGAGGCGCTGCGCACCGAACGCATGGTGCGGCGGGGTGAACTCGACCTGGTCTATGTCGCGCCGGAGCGGCTCCTGACGCCGCGCTGCCTGGAGCTTCTGGACAGCACGCGGATCGCCCTGTTCGCCATCGACGAGGCGCA
>JAEWBA010000047.1 GCA_023391395.1 Pseudomonadota bacterium | reverse complement strand
CCAGATCCAGGCCAGCACCGCGTGGCCGAAGGCTTCCAGGTAGACCGAGGCATTGGCCAGGGTCTTGTTGAGGTCGCCCGCTGCGTACAAGGTCTGAGTTACCGCCGCAATGCGCTTCCACGCGTTTTCCAGCGCCGCTGCATATCCAGACAGTTCCGCCACGGCGGCCGCATTGGCGATGGTCTTACCAATCTCGCCCTGCAAGGCCTTGAAAGCGGCGCCGCCCTGCATGGTCACCTTGCGGCCCAGGAGGTCCAGGCCCTGGATGCCGTGCGTGCCTTCGTGGATGGGGTTCAGGCGGTTGTCGCGGTAGAACTGCTCGACGTTATATTCGCGCGTGTAGCCGTAGCCGCCGTGCACCTGGATCGCCAGGTTGTTGGCTTCCAGGCACCACTGCGAGGGCCAGGATTTCGCGATCGGGGTCAGGATGTCGAGCAGCAGGGTGGCGTGTCGGCGCGCTTCCTCGTCTTCGACAGTGCGCTCCTCATCGACCAGGCGCGCGCAATACAGGTTCAACGCCAGTCCGCCCTCCACATACGCTTTCTGCGCCAGCAGCATGCGCTTGACATCGGTGTGCTCGATGATGGGAATCTGCCGCTCGGCCGGATTCTTCGCCAGCGGATGGCGCCCCTGCGGGCGCTCGCGCGCATACTCGAGCGCGTGCAGATAGCCAGTGTAGCCGAGCATGGTCGCGCCAAGGCCGACGCCGATGCGTGCCTCGTTCATCATGTGGAACATATAGCCGAGGCCCTTGTGCGGCTCGCCCACTAGATAACCGACGGCGCCGGCCTTGCCGCCCGGCTTGAATTTGCCTTCGCCGAAATTGAGCAGGCAATTGGTGGTGCCGCGATAACCCATCTTGTGGTTCAGACCGGCCAACACCACGTCGTTGCGCTCGCCCAGCGAGCCGTCGGCATTGACCAGCTTCTTGGGCACGATGAAGAGCGAGATACCCTTGACACCCGGAATCAGCTTGCCGTCCTCGCCGGGAATCTTGGCCAGCACCAGGTGCACGATGTTTTCCGACAGCTCATGCTCGCCGCCGGAAATCCACATCTTGTTGCCCTTCAGACGATAGCTGCCGTCGGCTTGCGGCTCGGCACGCGTCGTAATGTCCGACAGGGATGAGCCGGCCTGCGGCTCGGACAGGCACATCGTGCCAAAGAAGCGTCCCTCCATCATCGGCTTGACGAAGCTGGCGATCTGCTCGGGCGTGCCGCACTTCAGCAGCGTATTGGCGTTGCCTATGGTGAGGAAGGGATAGGCCGCAGTGCCGACATTGGCGCCGGTGAAGTAGCCGAAGCCGGCCTTCTCCACCACGCAGGGCAATTGCATGCCGTCCAGTTCGTAGTCTTGACCGGCGGCCATCAGGCCAGCCTCGCAGAAGGCTTGCAGGGCCGTCTTCACCTCGGGAATGATGTGGACGGTTTCGCCATCGAAATGCGGTTCCTGCTGGTCGTTCTTCTTGTTATGCGGCGCGAACAGCTCGGTGGCGATGCGCTCGCAGGTATCGAGTGCGGCATTGAAAGTTTCGCGGCTATGGTCGGCATAGCGCGCGCGCTGCGTCAGCGCTTCGACGTTCAGCCATTCATACAGCAGGAAGTCGAGGTCGCGGCGCGAAAGGATCTTGGATTGCATGGCGGGCGTAGCGAAAGCGTGGGACAAAGCGGCGCCGCGCAAGGACGCGGCGCCAGGCCGTGTTGCTGACGGGCGCGCAAGCGCGCCCGCCCGGATGCAGCTTTAGACGACTTCGAACAGGCCTGCTGCGCCCTGGCCGCCGCCGATGCACATGGTGACCACTACATACTTGACACCGCGGCGCTTGCCTTCGATCAGCGCATGGCCAGTCAGGCGCGCGCCGGAAACGCCGTAGGGGTGGCCGACGGCGATAGCGCCGCCGTTGACGTTCAGGCGGTCGGCCGGAATGCCGAGCTTGTCACGGCAGTACAGCACCTGCACCGCGAAGGCTTCATTCAATTCCCACAGACCGATGTCCTCGACCTTCAAGCCGGTCTTCTTGAGCAGCTTGGGGATGGCGAACACCGGACCGATGCCCATTTCATCCGGCTCGCAGCCGGCAATGGCAAAGCCGCGATAGATGCCGAGAGGCTGCAAGCCCTTTTGCTCGGCGACCTTGGAGTTCATCACGATGGCGACCGAAGCGCCGTCCGAGAACTGGCTGGCGTTGCCGGCGGTGATGACGCCGCCCGGAATCGCGGTGCGGATCTTGGACACGCCCTCCAGGGTGGTATCGGCACGGATACCTTCGTCTGCGGAAATCGTCACTTCCTTCGTCACGAGCATGCCGCTTTCCTTGTCGGCCACGCCCATGATGGTGGTCATGGGTACGATCTCGTCGTCGAACTTGCCGGCGGCTTGCGCGGCGGCGGCGCGGCGCTGGCTTTCCACGCCGTACTCGTCCTGGACTTCCTTGCTGATGTTGTAGCGCTTGGCGACGTTCTCGGCGGTCTGCAGCATGGGCCAGTAGATCTCAGGCTTGTTCTGCTTGAGCCAGCTCTCGGCCAGCATGTGTTGGTTCATCTCGTTCTGCACGCAGGAGATCGACTCGACGCCGCCGGCGGCATAGATGTCACCCTCCCCAGCGATGATGCGCTGGGCGGCGGTTGCGATGGTCTGCAGGCCGGAAGAACAGAAGCGGTTGATGGTCATGCCGGCGGTCGTGACCGGGCAGCCGCCGCGCAGTGCGATCTGGCGCGCGATGTTGGCGCCGGTCGCGCCTTCCGGGTTGGCGCAGCCGATCAGGACGTCCTCGACTTCGCCGGCATCGATCTTGGCGCGCTCGATAGCCGCCTTGAGCACGTGGCCGCCCATGGTCGCGCCGTGGGTCATGTTGAAAGCGCCTTTCCAGGACTTGGCGAGGCCGGTACGGGCGGTAGATACGATGACGGCGTCAGTCATTTAGATGCTCCTTGATTGTACGAATGTTTGAAACGCTGTTTTCCGAATATTGAATTCTGCATGAAAGGGGCGCGAGCCGTTGCTCCGGCATCGAACGATGGCAGAATAGCATAGTTTTAGCACGATCGTTCGCAAACCTTTGCACAGACTTCCAAGGGGAAAAGCGGCATCGGCAAGTCGGCTCTTCATCGGCCCGCGGTGCCCGTTGCGTGCCGCTCCGCGCTGTCCAAACGGCTGCGGATTTGTTATTGTCTGTGCCCGCGCCGGCCAATCCGGCCGCTGTCTTTTGCAAACCTTTTCTCCAGTTCCCGGTTCTTGCCATGAATCCACGCGCCCGCCTCGGCACCCCATTGTCCCCTTCCGCCTTCAAGGTCATGCTGCTCGGTTCGGGCGAACTGGGCAAGGAAGTCATCATTTCGCTGCAACGCCTGGGCGTGGAAGTGATCGCCGTCGACCGCTACCCGAACGCGCCCGGTCACCAGGTCGCGCATCGTGCCCATGTGATCGACATGACAGATGGCAACGCCCTGGCGGCGCTGATCGAGAAGGAGCAACCCGACTTGGTGGTGCCGGAAATCGAAGCCATCGCCACTCCCACATTGGTCGAGCTGGAGAAAACGGGCAAGGCGCGGGTGATTCCGACCGCACGCGCCGCATGGCTGACCATGAACCGGGAAGGCATCCGCCGCCTGGCGGCGGAAGAATTGGGCCTGCCGACCTCGCCCTACCGCTTTGCGGACAGCCTGGAAGAATTGCGCGCCGCCTGCGAGGCAGTCGGCTTTCCCTGCGTGATCAAGCCAGTCATGTCTTCCTCCGGCAAGGGCCAGTCCAAGATCGACCGCCCGGATGAAGTGGAAGCGGCCTGGAAATATGCCGCCGCCGGCAGCCGCGTCAACGCCGGGCGCGTGATCGTCGAAGGCTTCGTCGAATTCGATTACGAAATTACGCAACTGACGGTGCGCGCCCTCGACGCTCAGGGCAATCCGGTCACGCACTTCTGCGAGCCGATCGGCCATCTCCAGGATAAGGGCGATTACATCGAATCCTGGCAGCCGCACCCCATGCCTGCCGCCGCGCTGGAGCGCTCGCGCGAGATCGCCAAAAAGGTGACCGACAATCTCGGCGGGCTGGGCATCTTCGGTGTGGAGC
>JAEWBA010000226.1 GCA_023391395.1 Pseudomonadota bacterium | reverse complement strand
CCGTATCGGTACGGAGCGGTCGTTCAGCAGGTCAATGCGTATCGAGGCAGGCAATTGCGCGGCGAAGCGCGGCAGCATGCCGCGCACCCCGTCGACCACCGCCACCGTGTTGGCGTTCGGCTGGCGCTGGATGGCCAGCACGATGGAGGGCTGGCCGTTGAAGCTGCTGGCGCGTTTGACCGATTCGTAGCTGTCCTCGACGGTGGCGACATCGCTCAGCTTGACCGGCGTATTGTTGCGGCTGGCAATGATCAGATTACGGAAGGCGGCAGCATTCATCAGCTGGCGGTTGGCCTGGATGGTCAGGGTTTGCCGGGGGCCGTCGAGCACGCCGACCGGCGTGTTGGCATTGGCCGCGCGCAGGGCCGCCGCCACTTCATTGAGCGACAGGTCGCGTGCGGTCAGGAGGGCCGGATTGACCTTCACCCTCACTGCATAGCGCTTGTCGCCGTAGATGGTTACCTGGGCCACGCCGTTCAAGGTGGAAAGGTTAGGCGAGATCAGGTTTTCCGCATAGTCGTTCAACTCGGACAGGTTGAGCGAAGGCGATGTCAGCGCCAGCAGCAGGACCGGCGCGTCGGCCGGATTGACCTTGCGGTAGGACGGCAGCGAGGTCATCTCCTCTGGCAGCGAGGGTTGTGCGCGCAGCAGGGCTGCCTGCACATCGACCGCGGCGGCGTCGATGTCGCGCCCCGGGTCGAATTCCAGGGTGATGGAGGTATTGCCGAGCGTATTGGTGGAACTGATGACGCTCAGGCCGGCGATGGTGGAAAACTGCTTTTCCAGCGGCAGCGCTACCGAGGATGCCATGGTCTCCGGGCTGGCGCCCGGCAGGGTGGCGGTGACATTGATGACCGGCGTGTCGTAGCTGGGCAGGGCCGCAACCGGAATCTTGAAATAGGCGAGAACGCCGGCCACCACCACCGCAGCACTGAGCAGCACGGTCATCACCGGGCGCCGGATGCACAGCTCGGAAAGATTCATGAGCTTCTCTTTTGCGGAGCGGATTGCGGATTCGGCTGGGTTTCGCTGACTTTCACGCCAGGTCGCAGGTTCTGCTTGCCGTCGACGACGATGCGTTCTCCTGCCTGTACTCCGGCCACCGCCGCCTGGGTACCGAAGGAGTAGAGCAGATCGATGCGGCGCGCTTGCGCGGTCTGGTCCGGTCCCACCGCATATACCGACTGGCTGTCGGGACCGGTGATGATCGCAGCTTGCGGGATTACCACCGCATCCTTCAATTCACGCACGGTGGTCGTGACGAGGACATACTGTCCCGGCCACAACAGGGCATCCGGGTTGGGGAAAATGGCCTTGACCTTGATCGTGCCGGTCTGCGGATCGACGGCATTGTCGACGAAGCTGATTTTTCCCTCGATCGGTGTGGTCGTGTTCTGGGGAGTGGCGATGACCTTCACGGTGCCCGTTTTTTGGGCTGCGAGCAGGGCGTTTAGTTCCGTTTCCGGCAAGGTAAAGGTAGCGGCGATGGGGTCGATCTGGGAAATGACGACCATGGGCGTGGCGGAGCTGGGCTGTACCAGGCTTCCCGGAAACACGGTAATGGCCCCTGCCCGTCCGGACGATGCGGCGCGGATGGTTTGGTAGCCGAGACTGACGCGGGCTGCGGCGATGGCCGCGTTGTCGGCCGCCAATACGGCGCGCTGCGCATCGACCTGCGCCTGCACCGTATCGACGGCGCTTTGCGAAATGAAACCCTTGGTGAGCAAGTCGCGGCTGCGTGCCAGCTGGCGTTCCAGGTCGGCCAGCGTGGCCTGGTCCTTGATCAGTTGCGCCTGCGCTTTCTGCACATTGACACGATCGGCGCGGTCGTCCAGGGAAAACAGAAGGTCGCCGGCCTGGACGAACTGACCTTCCCGAATGTGCACCTTGGCGATGACATTGGCAACCTGCGGCCGCACTTCGACGCTGTTGAGCGAACTGACATAGCCATTGCCCGTCAGCCGTAGCGGCACGTCCATCTGCTTGGCCTGGACCGTCGTTACGGCCGCTGCCGGGCTTTGCGCTGCTTTCGGTGGACCCGCTGATGGCCTGAGGAAATACCAGGCGGCCCCACCGAGGACGATGCAGGCAACCAGTAAGGTAACAAGGGTGCGGGTTTTCATGCTTGCCACTGCGAGAGGGGCAGAGCGGCGGTCAACCGGCGGCAGCCGCGGTGCCGAGACAAATACTTAGCATGGATAAGTATTCTAGCAGCTGCCTGCCTTTCGCTTAGAATGCGCGCATGACCGAGTCAACCATTATCGCCAAGCCGCTTTCCCGACTTGCCGAAACACATGCGGCGGCTTCCGTGCAGGAAAAATTCGGCATCGCGCTCGGCAATGTCAATCGCGCCTGGATCGACAAGTTGAATCAACGCCTTCGGCCGCTCGGTCTGAGCGCCTCGCGCTGGCGCGCCTTGCTATACGTTTCCCGCATGCCCGGCAGCCTGACGCAGACTGAATTGGCGCGCATGATGGCGGTTGAAGCTCCCACCCTGGCGCGCCTGGTAAAGCAACTGGAACAGGAGGGCTGGCTCCGGCGCCGGCCACAGCCGGGAGATGCGCGCTGCAAGCTGCTTTACCCGACGGCAAAGGCAAGAAAGGCGCTTTTGCAGATCAATGCTGCGGTAGACCAATTGCGCGGGCAAACTCTCGAGCAACTGAGCGCGGCGCAAGCGGCCGCCGGCCTTGAGGCGGTGCTGGCCTTGCAGAAGCTGCTGGAGCGGGCATGAACCATTGACACCGGAGAGGGCGGCAAATTTCCGTTTCAGGCTTGCGCCGCCATCCTCATCGTCGCCCATCGGAAACTTTTCCGGCTGCGGCAGCGCCGATGCCGCCGTCTCGCAAGCTGAAGTAGACAGCGGCGAACGAATGGCCTAATGTCATATTTATATCGACATGCCGCAAAATGGCACCCCATTCTTCCTCACCCGATTAGCACAAACGAGCTCCTTTCTTTCCGGGCAGCGACAGGTTCCGTCGGATTGACGGCCCTCAATATGATCTGGCGTAAGGAGCGCTAGCCTGCGAAGCGGCGTAGGCGGCGAAACGAGGATGGCAGGACAAGGGCCGGCAGGCAAATCGGTACGGGATGACGCAACAAGCACTGGGCTTGGCGGCCCGTTTGGATGTTTTTCCAGGAGACTGAAATGAGTGAAGTAGTGATCGTTGCCGCCGGCCGTACCGCGGTGGGCAAGTTCGGCGGCAGCTTGGCCAAGGTCGCCGCATCGGATCTCGGGGCCCATGTCATCAAACATTTGCTGGCGCGCAGCGGCATCGCCCCGGATGCGGTGAGTGAAGTGCTGATGGGGCAGGTTCTAACTGCCGGCGTCGGCCAGAATCCGGCGCGCCAGGCGCTGATCCGCGCCGGTCTGCCCGACATGGTGCCCGGCATGACGATCAATATGGTGTGCGGCAGCGGGCTGCGGGCCACTCACCTTGCGGCGCAGGCCATCAAGGCCGGCGATGCCGAGATCGTGATCGCCGGTGGCCAGGAAAACATGAGCGCTTCGCCGCACGTCTTGAACGGTTCGCGCGACGGCATCCGCATGGGCGACGGCAAGCTGGTCGACACCATGATCGTCGACGGCCTGTGGGACGTCTATAACCAGTACCACATGGGCGTGACCGCCGAAAACGTGGCCAAGAAATACGGCATCACGCGTGAACAGCAGGACGAGTTCGCCGCCGCTTCGCAAAACAAGGCCGAAGCTGCGCAAAAGGCGGGCAAGTTCAAGGAGGAAATCATCCCGCTCGAGATCCCTTCGAAGAAGGGTTCGGTCGTATTCGACACCGATGAATTCATCAAGCCCGGCGTCACCGTCGAAGCGCTGACCGCGTTGCGTCCGGCCTTCGCCAAGGACGGCACGGTCACCGCCGGCAATGCCTCGGGCATCAACGACGGCGCCGCTGCCGTCATCATGATGTCAGCCAGGAAGGCCGATGAGCTCGGGCTGAAGCCGCTGGCGCGCATCAAGGCCTATTCCTCGGCCGGCGTCGATCCGAGCATCATGGGCATGGGCCCGGTTCCGGCCACGCAACTGTGCCTGAAGAAGGCCGGCTGGACGCACCAGGATCTCGACCTCATGGAAATCAACGAAGCCTTTGCCGCCCAGGCTCTCGCGGTCAACAAGGAAATCGGCTGGGACACCTCGAAGATCAACGTCAACGGCGGCGCCATCGCGATCGGCCATCCGATCGGTGCCTCGGGCTGCCGCATTCTCGTGACGCTGCTGTACGAGATGATCCGGCGCGATGCCAAGCGCGGGCTGGCCAGCCTGTGCATCGGCGGCGGCATGGGCGTGGCGCTGGCGGTCGAGCGTTGACACCAGGACCTGGAGCGACAGCTTTCAGATTTGCATCCATTCACACGAATAGAGGGAGAACATGGCAAGGATCGCATTAGTAACCGGCGGCATGGGCGGCCTGGGAGAAGCCATTTGCATGAAGATGGCGGCACTGGGCTACCAGGTGGTGACCACCCATTCGCCGGGCAATACCAAGGCGCAGGAGTGGCTGACGGCGATGGAGGGCGAGGGCTATCGCTTCCGTGCCTATCCCTGCGATGTCGCGGACTTCGATTCCGCACAGGCCTGCGTGGCGCGCATCACGGAAGACATCGGCCCGGTCGACGTCCTGGTCAACAATGCCGGCATCACGCGCGACATGACCTTCAAGAAAATGGACAAGACCAATTGGGATGCGGTGATGAAGACCAATCTCGATTCGGTCTTCAACATGACCAAGCCGGTGTGCGACGGCATGACCGAGCGCGGCTGGGGCCGCATCATCAA
>JAEWBA010000208.1 GCA_023391395.1 Pseudomonadota bacterium | reverse complement strand
AGCCGGGCCAGTACACCGGTTTCTATCCGCTGGCGAAGAATGCGGAATGGGAAAAATCCGCCGCCATCGTCCGCCACTTGAGCGCAATGCGTGAGAAAATCCGCGCGCTGGAAAAAACCCTCAAATCGTTGACCGGAAACAGGAATGAATAGTCTCGACATCAATCAAATAAAAGAATACCTGCCGCATCGCTATCCGCTGCTGCTGGTGGACCGCGTGCTTGAGTGGGAGTCCGGGAAAACGATTACTGCTATCAAGAACGTCACCGCCAATGAAGAGTTCTTCAACGGCCACTTTCCGCACAAACCGGTGATGCCGGGAGTATTGATGATCGAGGCGCTGGCGCAGACCGCCGCGCTGCTCTCTTTCCTCACCATGGGGCAAAAGCCGGACCACAACAGCGTCGTCTATTTCGTCGGCATCGACGGCGCCCGTTTCAAGCGCCCGGTGGAGCCGGGTGACCAATTGAAGATGCAGGTGGAAATCCTGCGTGTCGCCCGCGGCATCTGGAAGTACAAGGCGCAAGCCACGGTGGATGGTCAGGTCGCGGTGGAAGCCGAACTGATGTGCACCATGCGCAGCGCCAGCGACGCCAGCCAGCCGGCGGGGCAGTGATGGCGCAAATCCATCCGACCGCCGTCGTCGATCCGAAGGCGCAGCTGGATGCATCGGTCGAGGTCGGTCCCTATGCAGTGATCGGCCCGCATGTGAAGATCGGCGCGCGCACCGTGGTCGGTCCGCACGTGGTGATCGAGGGCGACACCACCATCGGCTGCGACAACAGGTTTTTCCAGTTCTCTTCCATCGGCGCCGTTCCGCAGGACTTGAAATACGCCGGCGAGCCGACGAAGCTAGTCATCGGCGACCGCAATACGGTCCGCGAGTGCTGCACCTTCAATCTCGGCACTGTGCAGGACAATGGCGTCACCAAAATCGGCAACGACAATTGGATCATGGCCTACGTGCATATCGCCCATGATTGCGTGCTGGGCGATCATCTCATCCTGGCGAACAATGTGACGCTGGCCGGCCATGTACATCTGGGCGATTGGGTTTATCTGGGGGGCTTTACCGGCGTCCATCAGTTTTGCCATATTGGCGCCCATGCCATGACGGCGTTTTACGCAGCCGTCAGTCAGGACGTGCCTCCCTTCGTAACCGCCGCTGGCAACCGTGCCGTTCCGGCCGGCATCAATTCGGAAGGCTTGCGGCGGCGCGGATTCACGGCGGAACAGATTGCCGCGATCAAGCGCGCTTACAAGGTGATTTACCGCTCCGGGCTCTCGCTTGACGAAGCCAAGGCGGCATTGACGACAGAAGAGGCGAAAGACGCATCGTCGGCGCCGCACATCCGCCTGCTGCGCGAATTCCTGGAAAACAATACCCGTGGCATCATCCGCTGAGCTGTCGATCGCCATGGTCGCCGGCGAAAGCTCCGGCGATCTGCTGGCCAGCCGCCTGCTCTCCGCCCTGCGTCCCGCGCTACCAGAAGCGCGCATCCACGGAATCGGCGGGCCCAAGATGCAGGAGTTCGGCTTCGTCAGCGACTGGCCGATGGAAAAACTCTCGGTGCGCGGACTGTTCGAAGTCCTTCGGCATTACGGAGAGCTGAAGGGCATACAGAGCGCCATGCGCGACCAGCTGCTCGACGAAAGGCCGGCTGTCTTTATCGGCGTCGATGCACCCGACTTCAACTTCGGCCTGGAAGCGCCGCTCAAGGCGGCCGGCATCCCGACCGTGCATTTCATCAGCCCTTCAATCTGGGCCTGGCGCGGCGGCCGCATCAAGAAGATCAAGCGGGCCGTCTCCCACATGCTGGTGGTGTTTCCCTTCGAGGAAAAGATTTACCGGGCAGCCGGCATCCCGGTGACCTATGTCGGTTATCCCCTGGCGGAAGTGATTCCCATCACGCCCGACGTGGCTGGCGCGCGCGCGGCCCTGGCTCTGCCGCAGGACGCCCGGGTGGTCGCGCTTCTTCCGGGCAGCCGCATGTCCGAGCTGAAGTACAACAGCGTGGCCTTCGTCGAGGCGGCGAAACTTCTTTTGCAGCGCGAGCCGGGCTTGCGCATCGTGGTGCCAATGGCTGGAGCACGCCAGCGCGCTTACTTCGAGGAATTGCTCACCAAGGCTGGCCTGGCCGATGTGCCCCTGCAAATCACCGACGGCCGCTCCCATGTCGCGATCGCCGCGGCCGATGCCGTGCTGGTGGCCTCCGGGACGGCGACCCTGGAAGTGGCCCTGTTCAAGAAGCCGATGGTGATCGCCTACAAGATGATGCGTGCATCCTGGGAAATCCTGCGTCACATGGGTTATCAGCCCTGGGTAGGCTTGCCCAACATCCTGGCGCGCGAATTTCTGGTCCCCGAATTGCTTCAGGATGCGGCGACGCCCGATGCCTTGGCCAAAGCCTTATTGGCTCAGCTCGACAACTCAAGCCACCAGGCGGCACTGCGTCAGCGCTTCACGGAAATGCATCACAGCTTGTTGCGCGACAGCGCCAAGGAAAGCACGCAGGCGGTACTGCGTGTCATCGGCTCCAGAGGCCAGGCAGGATGAAGTCCCATCACGAAAATCTTTCCTTGTTCTCGTACGCCCAGGAAGTGATCTGCGGCGTAGATGAGGCCGGTCGCGGGCCACTCGCAGGGCCAGTATTCGCCGCCGCCGTCATTCTCGATCCGGCCAGGCCGATTGCAGGATTGCGCGATTCGAAGAAGTTGAGCGAAGCGCAGCGCGAAGAGCTGGCGGCGCAGATCAAGGAGCATGCAATGGCATGGGCGATCGCCCAGTGCTCGGAACAGGAAATCGATACGCATAACATCCTGCAGGCCAGCATGCTGGCGATGCGCCGCGCCGTCGAGGGATTGAAGCTTGTGCCGACGCTGGCCTTGATCGATGGCAATCGTTGTCCGGTCATGCCGGTGCGCTCCGAAGCAGTCATCAAGGGCGACGACAAGGTGCCCGCCATTTCGGCGGCCTCCATACTTGCCAAGACGGCGCGCGATGCCGCGCTCGTTGTTCTCCACGGGCAATATCCGCACTATGGCTTCGACCAGCACAAGGG